>JADDPR010000515.1 GCA_016781775.1 Rubrobacter sp.
CCAGCTACGGCGTGTGAAGCAGAATTTGTCGTTTGTGATCAGCCCATCTACGGATCCTACCAAGGTGGTACGGGCGAGGTCTCCGGCAGCGCATATCGGAGGCGCTCGGGCGCCGGCAACGCGGAAGCGTCGCTGTAGTACTAAGGTGGCGGAGCGAAGCGGCGGCTCGAAAATGCTACCCTCTCGGCAGGCGGAACGGAGGTTTTGTGACCGTGGATCTTGAAGGTTTGGGCAGGCGCATCGGGGGCTCGAAGGGCGAGCTCCTCGACGAGTTGAAGGAGCTCTTGCGGATGCGGTCGGTCTCGGCGCGGGAGGGCGACGAGGAGGGCTTCCGCGGCTGCGCGGAGTGGGTGCGGGCGAAGCTCGAGAAGACCGGCGCCGAGGCACGTCTGATGGAGACAGAGGGCCACCCGGTCGTGTACGCGGAGATCGGAGGCGGGGACCGCACGCTCCTCTCTTACGGGCACTACGACGTGCAGCCGCCGGAGCCGTTGGAGCTGTGGGAGAGCGACCCCTTCGAGCCGACCGTGCGCGACGGGTCCATCTTCGCGCGCGGCGTCGCCGACGACAAGGGCGACGTGATGGCCCGCATCCAGGCGTTGCGCATTTACCAGGAGGAGATTGGCCCGCTGCCGTTCAAACTGAAGTTCTTTATAGAGGGCGAAGAGGAGGTCGGGAGCCCGAACCTGGCACCCTTCGTTCGGGCCAACAGGGAACTGCTCTCCGCCGACGCCTGCCTTTGGGAGGGCTCGATGAAGGACGAGGCGGGAAGGCCCATGGTCTTCTGCGGCACGAAGGGGATGGCCTACGTCGAGCTGCGCGCTAAAGGCGCCTCCCACGACCTTCACAGCATGTACGGCGGCATCGCGCCGAACCCCGCCTGGCGGCTCGTGCAGGCGCTCAGGACGATAAAGGACGAGAACGGCGAGATCGCGGTGGACGGCTTTATGGACCTCGTGGAGCCGCCGTCGGAGAAGGACCTCGAAGCGTTGGGCCGCATCCCGTTCGACGACGCGGCGCTGAGGGCGTCGTGGGGCGTGGATCGTCTGGATCGGAACCTCACGGGCGAGGCGGCGCTGAGGGAGTACCTCTTGAAGCCGACGGCGAACATCGCTGGCATACACTCCGGCTACGCCGGTCCGGGCTCGAAGACGATTGTCCCGTCCGAGGCGTTCGTGAAGATGGACTTCCGGCTCGTCAAGGGCCAGAGCCCCGGGCCGGTGGTCGCCCTGATCCGGGACCACCTTAAGAGGCGCGGCTTCGACGACGTAGAGGTCGTGGACCTGCACGGGGTCGAGGCGGCGAAGACCCCGGTCGACTCGCCGATCGTGCAGACGGCGATCGAGGCGTGGGAAGGGGTCGGCGCCGAGGCGGTCGTCTACCCGACGGTCGGGGGGAGCGGCCCGACCTCTCTTATAGCGACCGAGCTCGGGATACCGACGATCATGACGGGCGCCGTAGCGAACTCGGGGAGCCGAATCCACGCCCCCAACGAGTCGGCGCGTCTGGACGACTACTTTGAGGCCATCGAGTACTTCGCCGGCTTCTTCAACAGGTTCGGCCGTTGACCGAGGGGGTTCACAAGGCGGGCCTGAACCTTCCGGAGCGGGTGCGCCAGAGCCTCGCCTCGGCGGTCGCCGAGAGGGGCGTGCAGGCGCGCGTGGTCTCAACGCAGGGCCGCGACTCCATGAAGCCCCCACAGGGACACGTCGTGGTCGCGGCGTCACCCGAGGAGATCGAGAGCATAAGAGGGCCCGCGCGGATCGTGCGCCGGCTCGAGCACTACAAGACCTTTTACGGCCCCGTCGTCCGCCTCGCCGTGAGCGCCTACCCGGAGGACGGCGAGCCTCTGAGCGTGGGGACCGTCCTCAACGTGAGCCAGGTGAGCGGCGACGCGGCCCTTGCGGGGCTCGGTCGCCAGAGAAGCTTGTACCTTCACTTCTACGCCGCCGAGGAGGGCGACCTCTCATATGCGTTCTCCAAGGAGGTGCCCAACGGACCCGAGCAGCGGATGGAGGCGAAGAAGGTCCTGAAGATGGCCCGAGACGCCTACGCCGGGACGCGGGTGGAGAGGCGGAGCTTCCGCCGGGCGGTGATGCTGGCCGAGAAGCAGTTCGAGCTTCCCGTACCTGAACCCGACGTCGAGGCGTCGTAGCCTTTGCGAAAAGTCCTGCTTATACTGCGTCAGGTGAGTAGGGAAACGAGATTGGTGAACCGCGTATGAGGGACTTCGCGGCCCGGATCGACCGGGCGCTCTCGTCTGCGAGGAAGCAGGGGGTACGCCTCTCCGCCGGTGTCGGAGCGGGTGATGTCGAGATGCAGCAGCTTGTCGGCGGCGCGGAGGACGAGGGGCAGCCGGGGGCGAGGCCGCACCACCTGGAGACGCCGCCCGGCCCCAGGGACCCCGGCTCTCCCGACGGGTCTTCCAAGCTCTGCTACTTTCTGGACGGGGTACAGAGCACGCGGGAGATAGGCCGGATCGGGGCCATCCCCATAATAGTTACGACCGTTGCCGCCACGATCATCAACCGGTGCGACCGCCGGTTCTCCCGCATGAAGTTCGAGGGAGGGCCGCCGACCGTGGTGCGAGCCGTGATCCTGCCCTACAGCGTCGGAGACGAGGGGGTACGCTCGCTCTGGGGAGAGCTGTCAGGGGCGGGCCTCTCGGGCCTCGGCCCCGACGAGGTCCCCCACTGCCCGGACCTCCTCCTCGACTCGACCGAGTACGCTGACGCCCCCGATTCGTCGGACTACGTGGGCCTCAGGGAGAGGGCGATGGTGCGGGTGCGGGCTCTCCGCGAGCGGTTGGAAACGGAGCTTTTGCGGAGGTGGGAGAACGACGATCGGGTGCTCGATAAAGGCACGGATTGGATCGCCGTGGACGGACAGCTCAGGGACATCAGGGAGTCCAACCGGCGAGCGATCGGGCTCATAAAAAGCGTGGCCCGACCGGAGTTCACCGGCGAGGACGTCGGGATGCTCCTGGACCTCGACGCGGGGAAGCGGACCACGAGCTTCGTCCCCGACTGGCAGCTCAGGCGGGACCTCAGCGAGCGACGGACGTCGTGGTACATGAGGATGTGGCCGCCCCAGAGAGGTTCCGACGCCCTGGGTTCGCTGATGAGGATAGAGGCGCCGCGAGAGACGTCGGCCGACGAGGTCGACGAGATAACCCGCTGGATCATGGCTGAGAAGGCACCGCTCGCAAAGCCCGACTCGCGCTGGCCCGCGATGATCTACCCGATCCAGTACGTCGAGAAGGTCCTCAAGCCCACGGTACAGGGCTCCGAACGAGCATTCGCCCGGCTCGAGCGTCAGCTCGCCGCGAACGGAGGGAACTAGATGCCCAACCCGCTGCACCCGGAATTCCTGGATAGGACCGATGGCCCCATCGGCCGCGTCGTCACCAGCGAGGATCAACCCGCGACCGCCCACGAGTTCTTTTTCTGGACTTCCGAATCGGAGGCCGCCAAGAGGCTCGACATCGGACACATCGTCGCCGCCGAGGCCGAGGACGCCACGGTCGTCGCCGTCCTCGACGACCCGAAGCGCTACTCCGACCTCCAGAGCTTTCTGGACGATTTCTACGCCTTCGACGGCGACCCGTCGATAGAGGCGCTCTCCGAGCGCGTCGAGATCCTGGTCTTCCGCGCCCGCGTCCTCGCGACGAAGCACCGCGAGGAGCGCAAAAAGAGCAAGCGGCCCGTAAAAACCGGTCCCGTCTTCTTCGCGACGAGTACCGCGATCGAGTTTGCCCTCGGCTCGGAGGACTTCTCGGGGACCAAGATCCCGATGCTCCTCCACGAGAACGGCAACGAAGTGATGGGCTCCCCCCAGCGCACGCCTTTGTACGTGGACGAGGACTACCTTCTCGGCCCCGAGGCCGGCCACATGAACATCACCGGCATGAGCGGCCTCTCCACCAAGACGAGCCACGCCCTCTTCACCATCTCATCGGTCTTCCAGAAGGCCGAGGGCAAGACCGTCGCCGCCCTGATGTTCAACGTCAAGGGCGCCGACCTCCTCTTCCTGGACAAGCCGGTCGAGGTGAGCCGCGAGGACGACCCGGACCTCGCCGAGCGCTACGAGAGGTCCCGCCAGCGCGGGCTCTCCGGGGAAGAGAAGGAGATGTACGAGGCTCTGGGGCTGGAGATGACGCCCTTCGAGAAGCTGCGCATCTTCGCGCCCTTGAGGCACGGCATGGACCAGGGGGACCGGACGGTCTACCCATCCGACCTGCCGAAGGCGAGCTTGAACACGCTGAGGAACGCCCGCGGAGAATCCGGAATAGTCCACCCGATCGTGTGGGACCTCGGGGACGTGTTGCCGCACGCCGGGCGCATCTTCGAGCAGTCGGACTACGACGACAAGTTCCGGGGCTTCGTGGAGACGCTGCGGGCGGACGGGATCGAGACGCAGAACGAGTTCCAGAGCCTCATGCACGAGATACAGGACTACTTCGAGGACGAGGAGGCCAAGTCCTCCTGGCGCGGCCACAACCGCATGACCATCAACAAGGTCTGGAACCGCTTCAACGGGTTGCCGAGCAAGTGCGGCGGGCTCCTCGTCGGCGGCCGGGTGGACTACAGCGGCTCCGCGAACGTCGAGGATCCGTTCACCGACCGCGAGATGCGCGTCGTGGACATCTCGCACCTCTCGGGCGTGCCGCAGGACCTCGTGGTCACCAAGGTCATCAACGAGGTCTGGGAGAAGGCCGAGAAGGGCCTGCTCGGGGTGGACAAGCTCGTGATCTTCGTGGACGAGCTGAACAAGTACGCCCCCTCCGGTTCCGCGAGGACCTCCTCCCTGAAGGACACGCTGGTGGACATCTCGGCGCGCGGGCGGCATTTGAGCCTGACGCTCTTTGGGGCGCAGCAGTTCAGGAGCAAGGTGGACGACGAGGTGATCGGGAACGCGGCTACCAGCCTCTACGGTCGCATCGGCGACGAGGAGCTGACGAACTCTTCCTACCGCTCGTTCTCGACGACCACCCGCGAGGAGCTTCTGCAGCTGGAGAAGGGCCGCCTCCTCCTGAGGCACGCCCACTACGCGGTGCCGGTCTTCGGCCGTTTCCCCCGGCCGCCGGTCCTTATGGGCAAGCAGGGGACGGACATCTACGGGAGCCGGAACGTGGACACGGCGACGGAGGTGCAGAGCGTGATGCGCCGCCTGACGTCGAAGCCGCCGGCGCTCGTCGGCATCAGGGGCGATATCGCCGGGATGGAGGACGAGCGCATACGCGAAGCCTTGGACGCCGTAACCGCGATCTCCCACAACGACGGCGGCGTGCGCGAGCCGTACAAGCTTTTCCTCAACACCCTCAAGAAGCCCGCCGTCACGAGGCGCACGCGGGCCAACTCGACGGTGCTGCGGGGCCTCGAAAGGATGCGGGACTAGGGATCTATGTCCCGGACGGTAGAATGGCCGAGAAGGCCGTGGATTTCTAGAAGGGGAGCAAGACGCTGGTAAGGGTCGCCCACATCTCGGATACGCATCTCGGTTACACGCGGTACGCGAAACTCCATCCGGAGACGAACCGCAACCAGCGCGAGGTCGATGCTCAGGAGGCTTACCGGCGGACGGTGGACGCCATCCTGGAGCGGGACGTGGACCTGGTTATTCACTCGGGCGACGTCTTCGACTCCATACGGCCGGCGACGCACGTGATCATCAACTTCCTGAAGCAGACGGGGCGCATCGTCGAGAGGGACATCCCCTACTACGGCATAGCGGGCAACCACGAGACGCCGCGCCTGCGCGCGACGACGGCGGCGCTGGAGTACGCGAACATGGTAGGGGCGTACTTCGCCCACGGCTTTGAGGTGGAGCACGTGCGCGAGACGGCGGGAGACGCCGAAGTCTCCCTTGCCCTCGTTCCGCACGGGGCGGTCGGGGACGCGCAGGTGGTCGTCACGCCGGATCGGGACGCGGACGTGAACATCATGGTCACGCACGGCACCGTACCGGGGCTGGTCGTTCACGGCCACGAGCTGGGGCAGGTGGACCTGCCGGAGCGCGTCCTGAGCGGGGACTTCGATTACGTGGCCCTAGGCCACTACCACTACTTCCACGAGCACAAGAAGAACACCTACTATGCCGGCGCTACCGAGCGCTTCGGGTTCGGGGAGGTGGACTCGATACCAGGGTTCGCGATCCTCGATTTCGACGGCTCGGGCGGGGTGGAGATAGAGCACGTGCCGATCGAGGCGCGGCCCATGATCGACTTGCCGAGGATCGACGCCGGGGAGATGAGCGGCGCGGACCTGAACGACGCGATCGCGGAGAGAGCGGCGCGCGCCGACATAGACGGCGCGATGGTCCGCCTCAAGGTCGTGAACGCGCCGGTCGGGCTGGCCGGGGAACTGGACCGTCCGCTATTGCGGGAGCTCAGGCGGCGGGCTCTGGAGTTTTCGTTGGAGATCTCGGAGTCCGGGATGGCGGACGCCTTGGGCCCGAACGGGGAGGTCGAGGCGAGCTTCGGGTCGCTGGAGGAGGAGTTCGCCCATTTCGTCGACGCGCGCAGGGAGCGGGGCGAGCTCGATAAGGCATTTGCGGGCGAGTTTCTGGAGAAGGGGCTCGGGTACCTGAGGGGCGCCGGGGCTTCGCCGGGGGAGGGTCCGGCTTGATCCTGGAGCGCCTCTACCTCCAGAACTACAAGCAGTTTCGCGAGCCGACGGAGCTTCTGCCGCCGGAGGGGGCCGTGGGGATCGTCGGGAGGAACGGCTCGGGGAAGACGACGATCTTCGAATCCATCCTGTGGACGTTTTTCGGCTCCCGGGGCGGGGGACCGCGCTTCGCGAACGACGCGATTCCCTGGGGCGGGGGCACCGTCGCGGACAAGACGATCGTGGACGTCACGCTGAACCTCGGGGGCGCCTCGTACCGGGTCTCCCGAACCCTTCACCGCGGCAAGACGGAGGCGAAGGTCTTTGTCGGGGAGGCGTCGGAGCCATACCTGAGCGGCTCATCGGAGGTCGCGGAGTGGGTGCAGTCGCAGCTTCTGTGCATGGACCGGACCGCCTTCGAGGCGACGTTCTTCGCCCGGCAGAAGGAGCTCGAGTTCTTTGCGGGGGTTACCGGGGTCGAGAGGCAGCGCGAGATCGCGCGCATCCTCGGCATAGATCAGGTGGAAGGCGCCCAGAAGCTCCTGCGCGCGGACCGCAAGGAGCTCAGGGATCAGGCCGCGGCCCTGGAGAACATCCTCGCCGGCGTCGACCACGAACGCCTCGTGCAGGAGCTCCGGGAGGCCCGGGAGGAGCGCGACCGGCTCGGTTCGGAGGCGAAGGCGCTGGACGAGAAGGTCGCGGCGGCGGACCGGGAGCTCTCGGCCGCCCGAGCCGAGGGCGAGAAGCTGGAGGCCGCCTACCGGCGACACAACGAGCTCTCGCGGGAGCTCGCGGCGGCGGAGGGGGCCAGGGAGCGAGCGGCCGAGCGGGCTACGGAGCTGAAGGCGCGCCTCGCGGGGCTGGATGAGGACGAGAAGACCGTAGGGAAGCTTCTCCCCCGCACGGAGGAGTTGCCGCGGGTGGCGGAGGAGATACGGGGCCTGGAGGAGGCCCGTCGGCGTCACGAGCGCCGGGAGGGGGCGGAGAAGGAGGCGAAGCGGCGGAGGGTTCAGGCTCACAAGGCCGTGGCGGAGGCGACGGACCTGCTGGAGAATCTGGACGGCGACGGGGATGAGCTCCTCGCGGGGTGGTCCGGGGTCTTCTCCGTCGAGGAAGACGGAGAGCGGGTGCGGAGAGCGGCCGGGGTGCTGAGCGCCGCCGCGGAGGCCTACGAGGAGGCCGAGGCGCACCTGGGCGCGCTGCGGGAGCGGAGGTCGCGCTTTGAGGAGCTCGCCGCCGGCGAGGAGGAGCTCACGGAGGTCAAGGAGGGCTGGGAGGCTTCCAAGTCGCACCTCGCCAGCTTGCAGGAGGCGATCGAGGACCTGGACCGTGGCGGGACCCTGGAAGAGCGCGTCGAGGAGCTCCGGCGCAAGGAGCGGAGGCTGGAGCGGCAGTCCGCGCAGCAGAAGGGGCTCGCCGACGCGGACGAGCGGGACGCCGAGAAGCTGGAGAAGGCCGCTCGTATGATTTCGTCCTCAGACGAGGTCGCCGAGTGCCCGACCTGCCACCGGGGCTTCGAGGAGGACGAGCACGCCGAGGTCCTCGAAACCTTGCGGCGCGACGCCGAGGAGTACCGCGCCCGGGCGGAGGAGGCGCGCGGCGAGTGCCGCCGTCTCGCCGAGGAGGCGAAGGAGATCCTGGAGGAGCTGGACGAGGGCGAGGAGACCCGCGAGCGGGTCCGCTCCCTGCGCGAGGAGCGAACGGGGGCCGACGCTCGACGCCAGACCCTGGAGGGGAACCTCGCCCGCGTCACCGCTCGCGTCACGATCGTCAGGGAGGGGCTCAGAGGCCTCGCCCCGGTGACGGAGGAGGCGCTCGCCGAAGCCGCTCTGCGCGTCGGTCGCCTCAAGGCGCTCCGCGGTGCTCACCCACGGGTCGAGAGCCTGCTGGGGAGGCACGAGAGCGCCCTCGCAGAGGCGGCGGAGTTCGAAGAGGAGACGGCGCGTCTCGGGGAGGGCCCGGCCTACGACGCGGCTCGACACGAGGAGCTGCGCGCGAAGCGGGCGGAGATCGAACGCCTTCAGGGCCAGATCGAGAGCTTGCAGAACCGCCTGGCCGCCCGGCCGGAGATCGAGGAGAAGCTCGAAGCCGCGGTTACGGAGGAGGAGAGGACGAAGGAGGGGGCCGAAGCGGCGCGCGGCGAGCTCTCGGCGCTGGGCTTCGACGAGGACGCCTACCTCGCCAACCGCGAGAGGGTCGTGGAGAGGGAGGCGGCGCGGGAGGAGCTCCGGAGGGAGCGAGACGAGCTCCGGGAGAGGGCGCGCAGGGTACAGAGCAGGGTCGAGGCCTTGGAGGGCGACCTCGGGCGCTACGAGGATGGGCGCAAGGCCGCCGACGAGAAGGCCGCGGGGGCCGCGAAGCTCGGGGAGATGGACAAGCTCTTCTCCGAGTTCTACCGGGAGCTCACGGCCAGGGTGCGCCCGAACCTGGAGCGCGAGGCCTCCTCGCTCGTGCGCGACCTCACCGACGGGCGCTACGAGAAGATCGAGTTCGACCAGAACTACGGCGTCAAGCTCTTCGACGGACTCTCGGACGCCTACGAGCTCTCGCGCTTCTCCGGCGGCGAGGCGGACATCGTGAGCCTCTCGGCGCGGGTCGCGCTCTCGAAGATGATCTCGGCCCAGGGTTCCGACTCTTTGGGCTTTATCGTCCTCGACGAGGTCTTCGGCGCCCTGGACGCCGACCGGCGCCGCAACGTCCTCCTCGCCCTCGACCGCCTCAAGAAGACGTTCGGCCAGATCTTCGTGATCTCCCACGTCACCGACGTGCAAGAATCGGCCCTGCTCGACGAGCTCTGGTCCGTCGAGGAAGACGACGAGGGCCGAAGCTCCGTCCGGCGCATAGACGTCTCCACCGGAGCCCCCAGGGTGCTGCTGGGCGAAGCCGCCGGCAGGCCGTAAGACTTCCTTATGGACGGCAGAGACCTGACCGCCGAGACGGGCTGGCGTGCGTCCTTCGCCCTGACGGGCCCGGGCGGCGAGCCGGTGGACCTCGTCCGGACGTTCCGCTCGCACGGCCTCGCCGCCCTACCGCCGATGCACTTCGACGAAGGGACAAGCACCCTGGAGGCTACCCTCCCGGTGCAAGGATACGCACCGCGCACCGTCCTGATCCAGAGTGACGGGCCCGAGCGTGGTCTGGTGGGCGCCGTGGGCCCCGCGCCGGACACGGAGGAGGGCGAGGGGATACTCCGCTCGGTGCGACACGTGCTCCGGCTCGACGAGGACCTCTCCCCGTTCTACGGGCTTGCCGCCGGGGACCCCGAGCTTGCCTGGGTTACGAGGGGAGCGGGGCGCATGGTCCGGGGTGCGACCGCCTTCGAGGACGTGGTGAAGACCCTTTGCACCACAAACTGCGCGTGGTCCGCCACGACCAGGATGATCGGCGCCCTCGTCGAGCACCTCGGCGAGAAGGCGCACGGAGCGCCGGAGACGGGACCCTCGGGGCGCGCCTTCCCCACTCCGGAGGCGATGGCCGCGGCGGGCGAAGACTTCTACAAGGACGTCGTGCGGGCGGGCTACCGGGGCCGGTACCTGCTCGCCCTCTCCCGCTCGGTCGTCGAGGGGACGCTGGACCTCGAAGCCCTCGATGCGTCCGTGGAGGAGCTTTCGGATGAGGAGTTGGAGCGGCGTCTGCTCGCGCTGCCCGGGGTCGGGCCGTACGCCGCCGCCCATATTATGACGATGCTCGGCCGGTACTCTCGTCTCGTCCTCGACTCCTGGACGAGGCCGACCTACGCTCGCCTCTCGGGCAGGGACGTCGTTTCGGACGGGGAGATCGTGGATCGATTCTCGCCGTACGGGGGGTACGCCGGGCTCGCCTTCTGGCTCTACCTGACGCGCGGCTGGATCGAGGATGCGGCGGAGGAAGCGGTGGCCCGGGAGCGGTAGCGCCTCCGGGCCGCCGTTGTGCCTGGGCCTCTACCTGCCGGCCCAGTAGACGATGAAGTTCCTGAGGTTGGGGTTGTTCACCTCGGCGTAGACCCCGGGGTAGCCGGGCGCCCCGCACCCGGTGCCGAAGCTCGTGATCCCGACCTGGTAGTAGACGACGCCCGTCGAGGTGCTCACCCTGGCGAACATGGGACCGCCGCTGTCGCCCTGGCAGGTGTCCTTGCCCGTCTTGCCCGCGGCGACCATGAGCGAGGGGACGTAGTTTCTGTAAATATCGTCCGCCGTGGCGTCCGAGACGACCGGCACCTGCGCCTCGCGCATGCGCTGGGGGTAGCTGCTACCCACGCTGCCGAACGCCGGCTGCGCGATCGTGTTCCCCCAGCCGGCCACCGTCAGCGATCTTCCCGGCTTCTCGAAGCTGTTGGCAGTCGTGGCGGGGAGCCTGATCGGCACGATACCGCTTACCGCGCTGCTCAGCTTGAGGACGGCGACGTCGTTCGCCAGGGTCGAGGCGTTGAAGCTCGGGTGGATGTTTATCCTCAGGATGTTGCGCACCTGGCCCTGGGTACTGTCGAGGTATGTCCGCCCGACGGTGACGCGCAGGTTCGACGCCACGTTGCCCTTCACGCAGTGCGCGGCGGTCAGCACGGTGTCCCGATCTATGAGGCTTGCGCCGCAGAACTGCTGCCGGGACGCGGTGCTTCCGTACCTCTTGTCCAGCAGTGCGACCACGAACGGATACTTGCCGTCCGGCACGGCCGTACCACCCACCACGCTCGGCTCGCGCGTCGGCTCCTCGGCCGCGGACGACGGCGTGCCGGCCCACAAACCCACCACCGTCGCGACCAGCAGCATCGCCAGCACAACACCCCAACGGTGCTTGTTCCGCCCTACGGACATGCCCTCCATACCTTCACCCACGCGGGGCCCCCTCTTCGGATTACTCTTCAAACGGGTTATCGGGATAACCGCTCGAAACCTTTAGCGTGTGCGGTACGAAGCTCCGACAGTGCGCGGATCGGCGCGGTGAGGTTCCGGTGGTCGGGCGCGCGACCTGCGCACGCCTATGGGAGAAGCACGGCCATGTGATCCGCTACCCTCGCCTCCCTCGGGTCATCTGGAGCGGGCAGAGAGGGCATCGACGAGGCCGCGGGCCGCGCCGCCCGCGAGGTCCACGAGCCTGAACGCCGCCCCGCCCCGCCCGGAGGCCACCTCTAACTCGAGCGTAGCGAGTTTCCTGCGCTTCTGGATGGGGGAGACGGAGTAACCGCGCGACTGCAGGCGTTCGCGCGGGGCGACGACCGTCGTGCGGGCCAGTCGACGGGTGCGGAGAACGACGCGATCCTCGCTTAGCGCGTAACCCGCGGCTCGATGGCGGACGAGCCCGTACAGGGCCGCCGGGGGCACGAGGGTCAGGGCGAGGAGTCCCCAGGGGAACAGAAAGAACGCAAGCGGCGCCGCCACGAGAAGCGCGGGTACCGAAGAGCGGAAAGCGTAGCGCCCCCGCGCTCGGGCGGGCAGGGGTTCGAGCGAAGAGAGCGGGGCCGCGAACAGCGGGGCCGCAGCGCGCAGGAAGTCCTCCGCCTCACGGCGGCGAAGGAGCGGGAAGAGCACCGTGGAGACGCCTTCCTCCGTCCCGAACCCGGCGCTCTCTACGCGGAGCGCCGCGAGACCGAAGGGCTGGCGCAGGATACCCTCGACGAGCCTTACGGCCTGGATGCGGGCGATGGGGACCGTGGTCTCGTAGCGGTTTAAGAGACCGCGCTTGATGTGCAGGTACCTACCGTCGGCCGAGCGCGAAAGGGTAAAGCCGGCGTGGGCGAGCACCGTTCCAAAGATAGCGAGCACCCACGCGAAGAGGGCGACGAAGAGGGCGAGCAGGAGGACCGCGAAGACCGTGCGCGGCAGCAGGGCCTCGGAGAGCCGCTCCGCGAGGTCGCCGGGCAACAGGTTATCCACAATCTGGGATCCGCCGGCAACCACCGAGATGGCCACCCCGATCTGCCCGCTCGTCAGCCCCGCCACCAGGAGCTCCCCCGTAGAAAGGCGACGCAGGACCGTCGGGGACGGCTCCTCGAGGGGCTCCCCCACCTCATCGAGGGTCCTGCGTGCCCGGGTCAACTCCTCCCGCAGCTCCCGAGCGGCGGGACGCGAGAGGGCGGAGAGCGAGATCTCGGGCTCCCCCCCGCCCCCCGCCGCCTCGAGGCGCAGTTCGATCACCCCGAAGACACGCTGCACTATGCCCTGCACGGTGTTCACGCTCTGTACGTGCTCCAGGGGCAGCGAACGCTCGCTCTTCTGCAGGACCCCACGCTTGAGATGGAACGCCCCGCCGGAGATGCGGTAAGTCGTCGCCCGCCACGAGAGCACGCCCCACACGGCGCTCAGGAGGGTCAGCACGACAAAGGCGAGCAGCACGAGGATCAGCGTCCTCATCCCGAACTCCCCGTTGACGAGCGCGGCGATGCCCGGGAAAGCGCTGATCCCGGCCCAGCGCCGGACCGTCGTCATGGCCGAAAGCAGCATCCCGACGGGGTGCAGACGGCGCTCCCCCACCTCCACGGCGGCGCTAGAGTTCATCGGCCTCCCGGGTGAGCTCGGCGATGCGGTCCCGTACCTCGGCGGCGGTCGAGGAGGCGAGCTGGGGGATCTCGTTCGGACCCGCCGCGGTATAGAAAACAACGGTCGAGAGCCCGAAGCGCCGCTGCAAGGGCCCCTGTCGGGTGTCGACGTGCTGCACCCGCGCCATGGGCACGAGCGTGCGGGTCACGCGCAGGAGGCCACGCTGGAGGTCGACCTCCAGCAGGCGGATCTCGTACCTCCACCTTCGCCACAACAGCGGCGGCAAGACAACCACGAGGAGGACGGCGAGCGCGAGCGCCACGAGGGCCGGTAGCGCCGCGAGGTAGGAGGCTACGTCGTTTGTGTAGAGGACGTAGGAGCCGAAGGCGCCGCCGGCGAGAACGGGTAGGGCCTGCAAAGCCCCCGTTATCTGCCAGAGAGAGCGGGCTCGCGGATCGAGCCTGCCCTCCGGTTCGGATTTCAAGGAGGCGTTTATCCCAGGGGGACCACGGTGCGCTGAGGCACCGCAGGCCTCCCGCGCAGGTCCTTGGCGGCAAGCTGGCCGCAGGCGGCGTCTATGTCCCCGCCGCGGCTGGGCCGCAAGGTCGCCGAGAGCCCGAGCTCCCTGGCGTGCTGCAAGAACTCCTTCGCCCGCTTCTTGGAGGTGGCGGAGAAGCCTGTGTCCGTCCAGTTGAAGCGCAGCAGGTTCAGATGGTAGAGCGGGTGATCCAGAAGCTGCGCCAGGGCCTCTACGTGCTCCGGGCCGTCGTTCACGCCGGCGAGGAGCGTGTATTCGAAGAAGAGCTTGCGGTGGGTTTCGTCGACGTAGTAGCGGGCGGCTTCCATAAGCTCCGGGATGGAGTGGCGCGAGGCTACGGGCATAATCTCCCGCCGCTCGTCCTCGAAGGGCGTGTGCAGGCTTATGGCGAGGTGAAACTGCTCCGGCTCGTCGGCGAAGCGCCGTATCTTGTCGATCAGGCCGCTCGTCGAGACGGCGATGGAGCGGGCGGCGAGGCCGAAGCCGTCCCCGTCGTTGAGGACCTTGAGCGCGGTCATAAGCTCGCGGTAGTTCAGGAACGGCTCGCCCATCCCCATGACGACGACGTTGCTGACGCGCTCCCCCGCGGGCTTGAGGTCGCGGGCGGCGACGAAGACCTGCTCGGCGATCTCGCGGGCCTTCAAGTTGCGCTTGATGCCCATGAGACCGGTGGCGCAGAACTTGCAGCCCATCGGACAGCCGACCTGCGTCGAGATGCAGACCGTGTTACGCCCGGCCTCGGGGATGTTGACCGTCTCTATAAGGTGCCCGTCGTGCGTCTTGAAAAGGTACTTGCGCGTCCCGTCGGAGGCCTTTGCGACGCGCAGAAGCTCGAGGGCCGCCGCCGGTGCCTTCTCGGCGAGGGCTTCGCGCAGACCCTTCGGGAGGCTCGTCGCCTCCTCCCAGTCGCGGACGAGGCCTTGCGTGAGGGCGCGGTAGGCCTGACGGAGACGGTAGGCGGGCTCGCCCCTCTCCTCGAAAAAGTCCTTCACGTCCGGCATAAATTGTTCGGCCTTCAAAGCCATCGCTCCTCTTCTGTTACTTAAAAACAGATTATAAGACGGGAGGGCAGAATCGGAGCATAGTGGACGGCCCTCCGGCCGTCTTTCTGTAGAATCCGAGGTGTGAGCGTACTCGACCCCTTCGTCCTCCTTTTCGTGCTGCTCCTGGTCTGGCGCGGGGCGCGACTGGGGTTTCTCGCCGGGGCGTTCTCGCTCGTCGGGGTGATGCTCGGGGCGGCGCTGGGATCGAGGCTCGCGCCGGCGCTCCTCGGGGACCGAGGGGACCTCCTCCTCGGCCCCGCGATCACGCTGGCGAGCATCCTGGCCTTCGCGGTACTCGGGGAGGTCCTGGCCCGTTCGGCCGGCGGCTACCTCCGCCACAAGCTCGCGGGCCCGGCGTCACGGTGGATTGACGGCTTCGGCGGGGCCGCGCTCGGGGCGGCCCTCTCCCTGACGCTCGTGTGGATCGCCGCGATCCTGGCCCTCAGCGCACCCTCCCTCTCCCCCGCGCACCCCGCCATGCGTGAGTCTGCGTTCGTGCAGGTCCTTGGGGACCGGATGCCCTCGCACCTCCTCGCCCAGACCGTCGCCCGCCTCGACCCCCTCCCGGAGTTTCGCGGCCCCGAGGCCGACGTCTCCGAACCGAACGAAGACGTCACGCGTGACCCCGACGTTACGGCCGTCGCCTCGCGCATCGTGCGCATCAGCGGCGTGGCTTGCGGCTACGGGGTCGAGGGCTCGGGGTGGGTCGCGGGCAGAAACCTCGTCGTGACCAACGCACACGTTGTCGCCGGCGAGCTCGCCACGCGCGTCCAGCCCGCGGGCAAGGGCGTCCCACTGCCCGCAAAAGTGGTCGTCTTCGACGAGCGAAACGACGTCGCCGTCCTCAGGGTCAAGGGATTACGTCTGACGCCACTGCCCCTCGCCCAACCCGGCGACGACGAGGCCGTCGCCATCCTTGGATTCCCGGAGAACGGCCCGTACGACGTGAGGAGCGGACGAACCGGCGAGACGGAGCGCGTCATCTCCTCGGACGCCTACAACCGCGGGCCCGTCGAGCGCACCGTCACGAGCTTCCGCGGCCACGTCCGCCCCGGCAACTCCGGAGGCCCCGTCGTAAACGGAGACGGCGCCGTCGTCGCCACCATCTTCGCCAGCCGCGCCGACTCCGACAAAGCCGGCTACGGCGTCCCCTCCTCCATCGTCCAACAACTCATCGAAATCGCCAAGGAACGAAGAACCCCCGTCCCGACCGACGAATGCGCGAATTAGAAGCCGGTCGGCCGGTCGGCCCGTCCGCTTTGACGTCCTGAACGTAGCCTGCCTTCGATTACCCCCACCCGGGCGGTAGAAGGCAGGCTGCGAGTTTGTTCCGGGCGACGGGCGTGAGCGTCACCCACGGCGGCCTCCCCACGGCCACCGCTCATTGGGTTCGGAGTCTCGTAAGGAGACCCCGACCTCACGCTGCATCAAGCGCCTACCAGGATTTTCGACCGCGCCGGGGAGCAAAGAGCTAACCGGCTGA
>JADDPR010000073.1 GCA_016781775.1 Rubrobacter sp.
CTTCGGCCCATTTGCGAGCTTTGCGCATACTACGGATGGTATAGATGCAAGCCACGGGGTATATAGATCGATATGCAGCAGAAACTCCTCGACAGCCGTTACGAAATCTCGGGTCTTCTGGGCAGCGGAGGCATGGCCAAGGTGTACCTCGCTCACGACGAGGTTCTGGGCCGGGACGTAGCCTTGAAAATCCTTAGGGAGCAGTACGCGGAGAACGACGAGTTTGTCGAGCGTTTCAGGCGTGAGGCGCAGGCCGCGGGGTCTCTTGCGCACCCCAACATCGTGTCGATCTACGACCGTGGCCGCTCGGAGGAGGGCTCGTACTACATCGTGATGGAGTACGTCCCGGGCGGGACGTTGAAAGACAGGATCCTGGGCGACGGCCCCTTGAACCCGAACCGGGCGGCGGAGCTTGCGGCGCAGATCGCGAGCGCTCTGGGCGCGGCGCACGAGCGCGGCGTGATCCACCGCGACGTCAAGCCCCAGAACGTGTTGCTCACCGCCTCCGACGACGCAAAGGTCACGGACTTCGGTATCGCCAGGGCCGCCTCCGAGGCCTCGATCTCCGGCGCCAGCGTGATCCTCGGGACGGTGAGCTACATGTCCCCCGAGCAGGCGCTGGGCAAATCCGCCGGGCCGGCGAGCGACCTGTACTCCCTTGGGGTAGTCCTCCACGAGATGCTCACCGGCAGGGTGCCCTTCGAGGCCGAGACGCCGATGGCCGTGTCGATGAAGCACGTCAACGAGCCCGCGCCCTCCCTGGAGGCGACGAACTTCGAGGTCCCCGAGGGGCTGAACGCCATAAGGGCGAAGCTGCTCGCCAAAAACCCCGAACACCGCTACGCGAACGCCTCCGAGGTCGTGGAGGATTTGCGCAGGGTGAGGAGGGGACAAGAGCCCGCGTTCGTAGGCCTCGTGCCGGCCGCGCAAGACGCCCCGACGGGGGTTCTGCCGAAGCTCCCGGCCTCCGTCCACGGCCGGAGGCGGTGGCGTCCCTTCGTGCTGCGTACCGCCGCGACCCTGGTCGGCATGTTCGGGCTCGTAGGCGTCTTCGGCTGGGGGTTGTCGGAGTCCGAAGGTCGGCAGCCTGAAGCGTTGATCGCGGATGCCAGGCAGATCGTGACCGGCGAGGCAGAGGTCCCCCGCGTGTTTGGCCTGGAGAGAGCGGAGGCGCAACAGCGTCTGATCGGGGACGGTTTCGAGGTCGAGATCCGGCCGCGCGAGAGCTCCGAGGAAGACGCCGGGAAGGTGCTCGCACAGTCGATCCCCGCCGATGAGGAGGCCGAGGAGGGCACGAAGGTCGTGCTCGACGTCGGCGAGGGCCCGGGCCCCGTAGCGGCCCCCGAGCTCGCCGGACTGACCCTCGCGGCCGCGGAGGACGTGCTCACCGAGGCTGGCTTGGAGGTCGGCGAGAAAGACGAAAAGCCGAGCGAGACCGTCCCCGAAGGCGCCGTAATCGAGCAGACCCCGCCGGCCGGGGAGAAGATCGAGCGCGGCAACACCGTCGACCTCGTCCTGAGCAGCGGACCCGCCGAGCCGACCGCCGCCGAGCCTCCCGCTGCGCCTCCTGCCGCCTCCGAGGCGTCCGCCGAACCGGACGCGCCCCCCGTCGAGCCCGCTTCGGAGCCCGTCGACGAGCCTGCGTCGGAGCCCGCGCCGGAGCAGTACGCAGATGAGCCG
The DNA here is from genome assembly GCA_016781775.1 of Rubrobacter sp. Taxonomy (GTDB): domain Bacteria; phylum Actinomycetota; class Rubrobacteria; order Rubrobacterales; family Rubrobacteraceae; genus Rubrobacter_F. Next base: position 1,681 of record JADDPR010000073.1, read on the forward strand.
CGGCAGTACGAGCCTGCGAGCCCCGCAGCCGCCGCACCTTCGGCGCCCGCGGCGCAATACGATACGCCTCCCGCCGAATCACCGGAGGGTTCAGACGACGGCGTATCGGAGGAGGCAGAGTTCTCGGAGCCCGCGTCGCCTCCGGAAGAAGATCGCGGGGGCTACGAGGAAGACGGTGGAGATTATGAGGATGGCGGGGGCGACGGCGACTACGAGTACGAAGAGCCCGAAGACTGATCCGGCCCTACCGGACCTCTAACATCGACGTTTCTTACGCCTGCGAGGTCCGGCTCCGTCCTGCGGGAACGAGTTACTTTTCGCTTATAGCTTCGGCCTACGGTATGGGCTCTTCGTAACCCTGCTTCTTCCTACCCGGTGCGCCGCGAAGGTCCGAGAGTCGGTGCGGCGGTCTGGTTTTTCTCGTTGCGGCCGTGCGGTTGCGTCACCTCCGCCGGGCCGTCGTTTGGCGGGGAGTAGGGCGCAGGTACGAGCGGATTTGTTAGACTAGGCGGCGACGCGGGACGGTACTCTGGTGCGCCGCATCTGGGCTTGATCTGGGCGAAAGGGAGAAATGGACGTAGCGGTTCGTAAGCTGACGCTCGAGCGTTTAGGGCTCGAAAGGTTCGGGGCGGTGCACGAGAACCTGCCACCCGCGCGGCTGGCCGAGGCGGCCGTGCGGCGGCGCGAGGGCATGCTCGCCGAGAACGGGGCGCTGGTCGCCCAGACCGGCAAGCGCACGGGGCGCTCCCCCAAGGACAAATTCATCGTCGAGGACGATCTCACGCGCGACCGCGTGGCTTGGGGGGCGGTCAACAAGCCCTTCTCCAGCGAGGCCTTCGAGGCGATTTTGGAGAAGGCAACGGATTACCTCGGCAACCTCGAGGAGTTCTACGTTATCGACGCTCACGCCGGCGCCGACCCGAGGTATCGCCTGAACGTGCAGGTCGTCACCGAGTACGCCTGGCACGCCCTCTTCGCGAAGCAGCTCTTCAGGCGTCCCTCCCGGGAGGAGCTCGAAGACTTCGAGCCCGAGTGGACCGTCCTCAGCGTCCCCGGCTTCCTCGCCGAGCCCGACGAGGACGGGACGAACTCCGAGACCTTTGTGGCGGTGGACTTCTCCCGCAAGGTCGTCCTCATCTGCGGCACGGGCTACGCCGGTGAGATCAAGAAGAGCATCTTCAGCGTCCTGAACTTCGTCCTCCCGACCGAGCACGGGGTCTTCCCGATGCACTGCTCGGCGAACGTCGGGGAGGAAGACGACGTCGCGCTCTTCTTCGGCCTCTCGGGGACGGGCAAGACCACGCTCTCCGCCGACCCGGAGCGCAGGCTCATCGGGGACGACGAGCACGGCTGGTCGGACGAGGGGGTCTTCAACTTCGAGGGCGGATGCTACGCCAAGACGATAGACCTCTCCCCCGAGAAAGAGCCCCAGATCTACAACGCCATCCGCTTCGGCGCGGTGCTGGAGAACGTCGGGATGGAGCGCCAGAGCCGCGCGGTGGACTACGAGGACAGGCTTATAACCGAGAACACCCGGGTGGCCTACCCCCTGGAGTACATCGACAACTCCGTCCCCGACGGCCGGGGCGGCCACCCCGACGCGGTCCTGTTCCTCACCGCCGACGCCTTCGGCGTCCTGCCGCCGATAAGCGCGCTCACCCCCGAGCAGGCCGCGTACTACTTCCTCTCGGGCTACACGGCGAAGCTGGCCGGCACGGAGGCCGACATGGAGAACGAGGTCGAGGCGACGTTCTCGACGTGCTTCGGCGCCCCGTTCCTCCCGCTCCCGGCGACGACCTACTCGACGATGCTCTCCGAGAAGCTCAAGGAGCACGGCACCCGCTGCTACCTCATCAACACCGGCTGGTCCGGCGGCCCCTACGGCGTTGGGAGCCGCATAGACATCTCCGACACCCGGCGCATGGTCCGGGCGGTCATCGGCGGAGAGCTCGACAAGGCCGAGACCCGCAAGGACCCAAACTTCGGATTGAACGTCCCCGTCGAGGTACCCGGCGTCGACGCCTCCGTCCTCGACCCGCGCGAGACGTGGGCCGACAAGGAGGCCTACGACAAGCAGGCCAAGGACCTCGCGGGCCGCTTCGCCGAGAACTTCAAGAAGTTCGAGGGCGAGGTCTCCGCCGAGGTCAAGGAGTCGGGCCCGACGGCTTAGGCCGCTACTGTTTGCAGCAGATGAACTTCGTCCACACTCGGCCGCCCGGGCGGCGTTCGCTTGTGGAGGGTGTAGGAAGGGGCGAGCGGTCACACCGCTCCCGGGTTCGGCGGGGCCGCG
>JADDPR010000434.1 GCA_016781775.1 Rubrobacter sp.
GGCGGCCGCCCGGGGAGTGCGGAGGAGACGCCGAAGAGACGCGGGCAGGCGACGGGGGCCAGCCCCACAGCCTCCGGCGAATCAAGGTCTGCGGCCCTCGTCCCCGGCGAGCCCTGCTACGCGAGGGCGGAGGGCAGAGACAATGCGGTCCTTCGGTTCATCGCCCTCCCGCTCGAGGCCGATCGGCTCGAGCGGGGCGCCGAAGGTTACGGCGATCTCGGCCGGCCGCGGCACCAACCGGCCCGGCGGCATCGCCTCCTACAATCCGCGGATGGCGACCGGCATCACCGGACGACTCCTAATGCGGCGCGACCGGGGACCGGGGCTCTTTCCCCCGGCTCGCTCGTGCCCGCCGCGTCCGCAGCACCTCACCCCCGCCTGCGGACGCGCAGCATCTCGTCGCCGCCCTTCTGGAACTCGTACGACACCTCCTCCACTCCGGCCTCGTAGCCCCTCTCCCTCAGCCCGTCCACCACCGGTCTGAGGTGGGGAGATGCCTGCCCCTCTCCCCCAACTGCGTGTACCGAACTCGTCAGCAGCGGAAAGACGCGCGCCTCCTCTGCCACCCGGCACATCTCAAGGATCGAAGCCAGGTGGAACCCCTCAGAGAGTTGAGCAGAGTACGTGAACAGGAAGTGCGAGCACAGCGCCAGGTCGAACGTCCCGTCGTCGAAAGGCAGCGTGGGCAACCCGCCTTCCACGTACCGCCCTTCGCTCAGGCCTGGGGGGAAGTCTTGCAAGAAAAGGTCCATGGCCGATCTTCGAACCTCCCCCAGGCGCTCCGGGGAGCCCATCTCTCGCCACGAGAACCCCGTCTCGTTGGCCCGGATGCCGTCCATTATAGGTTCGAACACCTCCTCGACGCGCTCGGAGATCTGCCCGGCGGAGAAGCGGTACAGGGGGTCGCAGGAGACGACCTTGTACCCCTCGCGGATCATCTCGGCGTTGAAGCTCGAAGGGCCACCGGCGCAGTCCAGGATGCTCGCCCTTAGGTCCCGCGGGGTCAGGCCGAACATCCTCGTGTACTCGTTCTTCGAGCGCCCCCAGGGGACGACGTCTTCGAGCTTCAAGCTTCGCTCCCCGTGTCGTCCCGCCGCCGGAGTCTGGCGGGCTCGGCCCCGAGCTTCGCAATGTGCTCGCGCAGGGCGGCGAGGATACGGTCTTTAGGCTCTTCGCCGTTGCCCTCGCGTTCCAGGTCGTTCGGGTCGAGGGGCTTCCCGAAGGTCACCGTGATCCCCCTGCCGAGCCGGGGCAGCGCTTTTCCGGGCGGCATAGCCTCGTACGAGCCGCGAAGGGAGACCGGCACCACCGGCACCCGGTACTCATCCAGCAGCATCCCGATGCCGGGCTTGAACGGCTGAAGCTCGCCGTCCGCGGAGCGCTGGCCCTCGGGGAACCAGACCAGGCCCCTCCCCCCCTTCAGCACCATCGCGCCGAAGGCGAGGCTGGAGGCTCCGGCGCGCTCGGAGTCGACGGGGAAGGCCTGCGCGAGGCGGCTGACGGCGCGGGTCAGGGGGTTGCCGAAGGCCGCCCCCGTCCAGCCGGCCCAGTGCGTGCGCCGAAGGGTTCGCCTATCCAGCGCCGCCGCCACGGCGAAGGAGTCGAGGTAGCTGAGGTGGTTGGGCGCCACGACGAACGGGCCCTCCTTCGGCAAATGCTCCGCTCCCTCTACCCTCAAGCGGAAGAAGGATTTCATCAGCGCCCGGTCGAGGAGGAAGAGGGTGCGGGCCGCCGCGGACCGGGCGGGGCTCAAAGGTTGGAGGTAACTCTTCTGCTCGTCGCTCAGGGCCTCCTCGGGGTGCTCCAGCGGCGAGACGCGTCGGGCCACGCGGGCTCCGGTCCCACCCTCCGCGGCCTCGGCGACCTCTCGCAACAGGTCGCGGACGGTGTCTATGCGGGAGATGGCCTCCTCCCCGAGCTCCACGCCGGTCTTCTCCGCGATCTCCATGGTCAGGTTGACCCATCCCAGGGAATCCACGCCGAGGTCGAGCTGCGGGCTGGTGTTCGGGGAGAGGGGCTTGTCCGCGTAGCGGCGGGCGAGGAGCTCCCAGACACCTCGGGCCCCCTCGTCCTGAAGAAGCTCGCGGTCGGCCGCGGACATTTCTTCTATGGGGACGGGACCGGGGGCGGCCGAGCCCTCGTCGCCGGCCTTCGCCCGGTCGTAGCGGTCGGAGAGGAGGTGGCGGCGGAGCTTGCCAAGCTGGGTGTATTCGAGCGGCTCGCGCGTGATCGCGTAGTCGGAGATACGTTGGTACGAGGGCAAGCGCCGGGAGCCTTCCCCCACGGCCGCCCGGATAGCCTGACCCGGATCCCCCTCCCCCACCTCGGACGTCTCGGGGACGATAAGGGCGACGAGCCTTCCGTCTTTCTGGAGCACCCCGACCTCGGCGATGGCGGGGCTTTTGGCGTAGGCCTCCTCGACCGGCTCGGGCTGGACGTTCTTGCCGCCCTCGGTGACGATGAGGGTCGAGGCGCGGCCGGTGACGTAGAGGTAGCCGTCGTCGTCGAAGTACCCGAGGTCGCCGGTTCGGAACCAGCCGTCCCCGGTGAGAACCTTCTCCGTCTCCTCGGGGCGGTTGCGATAGCCGGAGAAGACGCCGGGGCCGCGGGCCAGGATCTCACCCTCCTCGTTGGGCCGGTCCGTGCGCCCGGCGCCTTCCTCCCCATCCGGCATCGCCGAAGGATCCACCCGTAAGCTCGTGCCGGGGACCGGGCGACCAACGCTCGCGAGCTTCCCCCCGTCGGGGAGCTTGAGCGAGAGGAGCGGGGAGGTCTCCGTGAGCCCGTAGCCGACCGCCACGCGCCAGCCCATCCCCTCGAGCTTCCCGGCGAGGGCGGGGTCGAGAGGGGCCCCGCCGGAGGCGAGGACGCGCAGGTTCTGCCCTATCCTCCGGCGCAGCGGGCCCATAAGGAACCGGCCGGCGTCGATCCCCGTCCGGCGCCTCAGGTTAATCGAGAGGTTGATGCTCTTCTCGAAGAGCGTCGCGGCTACCTTGCCGCCGCCCTTCGCCCGCTCTTCTATGCCGGAGAAGAGCGCGTCGTAGAGGCGGGGGACGCCCACGATCAGGGAGACCTCCCCCTCCTTCAGGGCGCGGACGAGCTGCGGTCCGGTGAGCGAACGCGGCATGATTACCGGGAGCCCGGCCGAGAGCGGCGTGAGCATCCCTATCACGAACGGGTAGACGTGATGGAGCGGGAGCGGCAGCAGGATGCGGTCGCTGTCCTTCAGCAGGTCCGCGGCGAGCAGCGTGCGCGTCTGGAACTCCAGGTTGCCGTGCGTCAGGGGCACCCCCTTCGGCGTCCCCGTGGTGCCGGAGGTGTAGAAGAGCGTCACGGGATCGTCGGGCCCCACCTCGGGCATCTCGACGGCCCCATCGGAGAGCAGGCGCAGCAAGCTCCTCTCGTCCTCCTCCCCGGCGTCGAGCAGCACGACCCTCGGCGCGTCCCCCGCCCGTTCCAGCTTCTCGGCCTGGGGACCCGCTGTGAAGACGAGCTTTGCCCCGCAATCCGAGAGGATGCCTTTCAGGGCCTCCTCTCCGAGCTGCGCGTCGAGGGGGACGACGATGGCGCCGCGCGAGATCACGGCGAGACAGGCCGCGACCCACGCGGGGCTACCGCCGGCGAAAAGGGCCACGTGGTCCCCCTTCGAGACCCCCGCCTCCGCCAGCCCCGCGGCCAGGCGCCCGACGCGCTCCGCAAGCTCGGCATAAGACCAGCGCTCGGCCTCCTCCTTCAGCATCGCGACCAGCGCCTCCCGGTTGCCCCTCTTCGACAAGCTCCGGACGAGCGGCAGCAACGTGCGCCCCGCTCCCGCTTCTTCGGCTCTCTGCTCGCGAAGGTCCTCGCTCAACATCTCCCGTGCCTCCTCTTGGGGGTTCACGGGATCATTCTGCCCGCGGGCTCGACGTGACGCATGGCTCCCAAAGAACCATTTGGCACCGAGCCCC
>JADDPR010000111.1 GCA_016781775.1 Rubrobacter sp.
GAACGTCGCGGAGGATGACATGATCGGGGCCAGTGTCGCGATGTCCAAACTTCGTCGTCTCCCTATTTTCTTGTGCTCTGCTCGACCTTGGCTCGGGGACCACGCAGCGAGCCCCCGCGTAGATTAACCCGATACCCGGGGCTACAGGGCCTCAGCGCGGCCGAGGGGCCAGAAGCGCAGGAAGGCCTCGCCCCGAAGGTTCTCCATCGGCACGAAACCGAAGAAGCGCGAGTCGCCCGAGTTGCCGCGGTTGTCGCCGAGGACGAAGATGCTGCCCTCGGGCACCTCCTTCGGGCCGTACGGCGGGGTGAGGTCCGGGACGACGTCGGTGTTCAGGTAGGGCTCGTTCTGGGGCTCGCCGTTGACGAAGAGCGCGCCGTCCTGGACCTGCACTACGTCGCCCGGCACCCCCGCCACGCGCTTGACCAGCGTGTCGAATTCGCCCTCCGAGTTCTTCTCGAGGGCCTGGAAGACCACGATGTCCCCGCGCTGGGGCTCGGTGAAGCGGTAGATGAACTTGTTCGCCAGAAAACGGTCCCGTACCTCGAGCGTCGGGAGCATGCTCTCGGTGGGCACCTTGAACGCCTCGACGACGAACGGCTTGATGAGCCCGAAGACGAGCACGAACGCCACGACGAGGATGACGGCGTACTCGAGTACTCCCCTCTTGGCCTTCTCGCGCTCCCGCTCGTGCCGCAGCTCGCGACGGCTCTTCCGCCCGGCCTGCTCCATGCTGATCTCCCGCGCCACGGCCTAGAGGAGCCCCAACCTCGAGAGTGGCCAGAACACGATAAACGCCTCGCCCTCGATGTTCTCGAAGGGCACCGGGCCGAAGAAGCGCGAGTCGCGGGAGTTGGAGCGGTTGTCCCCCATCGCGAAGACGTGACCGTCCGGGATCACCGTGGGGCCGAAGAAGCTCGAATCGGGGAACTCGTCGTTCACGTAAGGCTCGTCCTGGGGCTCGCCGTTGACGAAGAGCCTGCCCTCGCGCACGGCGACCTCGTCGCCCTCCACGGCCACTATCCGCTTGATCAGGTCGTCCCTGCTGCCGTCCCCGTTCGGCTCGACGCTCTCGAAGACGACTACGTCCCCCCTCTCGGGGTCCTCGAAGCGGTAGATAAACTTGTTGACGAGCACCCTATCGCCGACCTCGAGCGTCGGGATCATGCTCCCCGAGGGGATGTAAAAGGCCTCGACGACGAACGGCCGGACGAACCCGAAGACGAGCGCGAAGGCGACGATCAGGATGAGAAGGAACTCGAGGAGGCCCCCGCCCTTCTTCCCTCCGCCCCCGCGCGGCGCGCGAGCGGGCTTCCCCGTCGTCTCGAAGTTCCAGTCCTCGTAGTGCCTCTCGACCATAAGGGCTAAGAATACCGCACGCCGGCCGCGTTAGGGCTCACCGGTCAGGGCACTACCCCCAAGGAGACGCCTTATGAGCCGCGCGTGTTCCCGATCCTTCGGTCGTCCGAGGAGGCGCCCGAACGCGAGGACGTCCCCAGGCGGGCAAAGGGCGGGCCCCGCGCGGTCCCCGCCCGCCGATGATCCCGCCCGCGTCCATCCCGAGCCAGCTATCGAAGATCTCGATCCCCCCTCCGAGCCCGACGATCGCACCCCCCATCTCCCCGCCAACGACGACGCCTCCCGCGCCGCTACCCGGCGTCCATCGGCGCCACGGAGCTAGAGTATCCCGGTGGCGTCCCCGAGGGTCCGGAAGGCCGTTACGACCATGAAGACGGCGAAGCCGATTTTGAGCGCCCTGTCCGGCATCCGGTCGCGCAGGCGCACCCCGAGCACCGCCCCGACCATCGAGCCCGCGACCAGGGGAGCCAGAGGCAGGATCTCATCGAAGCCCGTAGCGATGTAGCCTATCGAGGCCACGATGCCGGTGAACATCACGACCGCGAGGCTCGTAGAGACCGCGCGCTTCGTCGTGAGGCCGAGCCCCAGGACCATCAAGGGGACCATCACCACCCCGCCGCCGACCCCGACCAGCCCGGAGAGCGCCCCTATAAACACGCCGCACAGGAGGACGATCGGGACCGGTATCTTTTTGGAGGCGTCGAAGTTCGGGCGGCCGCGAGCCGTTGGGTAGGCCAGGGCGAGGAGGATGCCGGCGAAGGCGAACTGCACGACCGTCGGCGTGGAGATGCGGCTGACGTACACCCCTATGAGGGAGGCCGGGGCGACCGCGGAGGCGAGGATGAACGCCGTGCGCCAGTCGACCGGGTCGGCGCTCTTGCGGTTCCTCAAGGTCCCGGTAAGGGAGGCGAAGATGATGATGACCAGGGACGCCGCGACGGCCTCCTTGATGCCCCATCCCGCGACGTATACGAGCGCGGGGACGAAGACGATCCCGCCGCCGACCCCGACCACTCCGGAGAGCACCCCGCCCGCCACCCCGAGAACGCCGAGCGTCAAAAGCTGCACAGCATCCACCCCTGCCGAAGCGCCCGAGAGCGCCCGCAAGAGGTCCTGAAGGAGGTCCATCCCGTTATTCTAGAGGAGCGCGCGGTGTTCCGCGCACGGGCGCGAGCCTCCCTACTCGACCCCCGCGGAACGGGACGAGCGCCAGCGGTAGAAGAGGTAGGCGGCCCCGATCATGAAGGCCAGGGCGACGGCGTAGTCGAGGTAGTGCAGGTAGTGTCCTATCGTGTCCCAGTTCTCCCCGAGCAGGTAGCCGAAGTACGTCAGGGCGAAGACCCAGGGGATGCAGCCCAGGAGCGTGTAGAAGCTGAACTTCGCGAAGTTCATTCGGGCGGTCCCGGCCGGGAAGGAGATGAACGTCCGGACTACGGGGAGGCACCGGGAGACGAAGACCGCGAACTCACCGTACCGGTCGAACCACTTCTCGGCGATCCTCAGGTGGTGCGCCCGCACCCCGACGAAGCGCCCGTAGCGCTCCCACAGCTCCCGCCCCCCGAAGAGCCCGACGAAGTACGCGACCCACGAGCCGACCAAGTTCCCGAGGACGCCGGCGGTCACCGCCCCGAAGAGGCCCATCTTGCCTTCGGAGGCCAGGTAGCCGGCGAACGGCGAGATCGCCTCGGACGGGATCAGGATTCCCATGCTCTCCAGAAGCATCAGCCCGAAGACCGCGAAGAGACCGTGGTCCCCGATGGTCGCCGTGACCCAATCTATGAGCGGTTGAAGGATTGTTTCAAGCACGGAAGGGAAGCTATCATCCCGCGCCGCGGATTTCTACCTCCCCACCCCCTACTCCTCGTCGTCCCAGCTTATCCCCGTCGCGCCGCGCACCGCCCGCCACAAAAAGTAGGAGAGCCCGATCGCGCTGATCCACAGGGGTGCGGCGAGAAACCCGGCGAGGACGTCCGTCGGGTAGTGGACGCCGAGGTAGAGCCTGCTGAAGCCGATGAGGAGGACGAGGGCCGTGCCGAGGGCGACGACCGCCCAGCGCCTCAAGCCCGCCAGGCGCATGGCCAGAAGCAGGGTAAGGGTGCCGTAGAAGCCGACGGCGATGGTGGCGTGTCCGCTCGGGAAGGAGTAGAAGGACGCGGTATAGCCCGACTCGAAGAGGTCCGGGCGAGCCCGCTCGAAGACGCTCTTGAGGACCGTGGTCAGGACCATCCCCCCCAAGGTGGCCACGGGGAGCAGGACGGCGGAGATCCTGCGCCTCTTCCGGTAGAACAGGACCGTGGCGACAGCGAGCAGCGGGAGGACAAACCAGTAGTACCCCAGGGTCGTGACCACGAGCATCGGTCCGTAGAGCCAGTCCGGGAAGTGGGCGTTGATCCAGAGCAGGACCGCCGTGTCGAAGGCGCGGCTCTCCCCTTCCGCGACGTCCTCGGCGATCTTGGAGAAGAGGAGGATGACGCCGAGGGAGAGCAGGAGGCCGAGGGCCAGCCCGACCGTCAGCGTCTGGCCGATCCACCGGGAGAGGTGGTGGCCCAACTCGCGGCCCAGGATCTTTTTGCGGAGCATAGACGGGGATTGTAACCGGGGCGTCCGGGGAGGGCCACGCACGCGGCGCGTATACTCAGGGCTGCCGGAGCCACAAGGAGGTGCCTGTTGCAGAACGGGGAGATAGCTCGCGCCCTGGAGACCATCGCGACGCTCATGGAGATCAAGGACGAGAGTTACTACCGTATCCTGGGATACCGGCGCGCCGCGGAGTCGGTGGTGGCCCAGGGCCGGCCGGTCCGCGAGATGGAGAACATCACGGACCTCGCCCACGTCGGCGCCACGACGGCCGAGGTCATAAGGGACCTCGCCGAGGACCGCACCCCGCCCGTCCTCTCCGACCTCCTCGAGGAGATACCTTCCGGGCTCGTCGAGATCACGCGCCTCCCCGGGGTCGGACCCCGCACGGCCGGGCGCCTCTGGCGGGAGCTCGGGACCACGAGCGTCGAGGAGTTGGGCGCCCTCGAAGAAGGGAAGCTCGCCGCCCTCAAGGGCTTCGGCAAGAAGAGCGAGGAGCGAATCCTCAAAGCCGCCCGCACCTACAACGCCACCGAGAAGCGGATGCTCCTCAACGAGGCGACGAACCTCGCCGGGGAGATCCTCGAGTTTGTCCGCTCCCAGCCCGCCTGCGAACGAGCCGACGTCGCAGGCTCCCTCAGGCGGTACAAGGAGACGATCGGGGACCTGGACATCGTCGCGGCATCCCGAAAGATGAAGGAGCTCGCGGATGCCTTCGCCGAGGCCCCGTTCGTGGAGGAGGTGCTCGCCCACGGTCCGACAAAGGTCTTCGTGAAGACGCGCGGGGTCGAGGTGGACCTGAGGATCGTGGAGCCCGAGGCGTACGGGGCGCTCCTGCACCACTTCACCGGGAGCCAGGCCCACAACATCGTCCTTCGGGAGCGGGCGGTGAAGCGGGGCCTGAACATCTCCGAGTACGGCCTCGCGCGGGCCGGCACAGGACAGTACGAACCGGTCGCCTCGGAAGAGGAACTCTACTCACGCCTCGGCCTGGCGTACATCCCGCCGGAGCTGCGGGAGGACGCAGGGGAGCTCGCCGCCGCGGAGAGGGGGACTTTGCCAGATCTGATCGAGGTCGGGGACATCCGCGGCGACCTGCACGTCCACACGAACTACTCCGACGGCCGCGGCACCATCGAGAGCATGGCCGAGGCCGCGATAGCCCTGGGCTACGAGTACCTGGTCTTCTGCGACCATTCGCAGAGCCTGAAGGTGGCGAACGGCCTCTCTCCCGCGCGCCTTCAGAAGAAGATAAAGGCCGTGCGCGAGGCGGACGAGAAGTACGACGAGATACGTCTCCTAAACGGCTCGGAGGTCGACATCCTCAAGGACGGCACGCTCGACTACGAGGACGAGATCCTGGCCGAGCTCGACTTCGTGGTGGCGAGCATCCACACGTCCTTCGGGATCGGCGAGAAGGCGATGACGGAGCGCATGATCCGGGCGGTAAACAACCCGTACGTGCGGACGATCGCGCACCCGACCGGCCGCGTCTTGAACCGCCGCGAGCCCTACGAGGTTGACGTCTCCCGCCTCATCCGGGAGGCCGCCGCGACAAACACGGCCCTGGAGCTCAACTCATACGTCGACCGCCTCGACCTCTCCGTCCCCTACGTCCGCGAGGCGGTCGACGCGGGCGTCAGGATCACGATAGACACCGACGCCCACGACGAGGGAGCCTTGAGCTTCGCGCGATTCGGCGTCTCCCAGGCCCGGCGCGCGTGGGTCGAGAAGGGCAGCGTCGTCAACGCCCTCCCGCTCGCGGAGTTCGAGGCGTACCTGAAAGCCGGTAAATAGGACGTGGCCTGGGTCTACCTCGTAATCGCCGGCTTCTTCGAGATCGGCTTCGCCCTCGGCCTCAAATACTCCGAAGGCTTCTCCCGCTTCTGGCCGACGGTCGGCATGGCCGTCGCCGGCGGCATCAGCTTCTACCTGCTCTCGATAGCGATGAAGAGCCTCCCCGTGGGCACGGCCTACGCCGTCTGGACCGGCATCGGAGCGGCCGGAACGGTCGTCCTCGGCATCCTGTTTCTAAAGGAATCCAGCGACCTTATCCGGCTGATCTCCATCACCCTGATCATCGTCGGCGTGGTCGGCCTCCGCTTCTCCTCCCCGGCATAGCACGGGGGACAGGACCCTCGAGCAAAAACTGGCGCGCCGAGATGCTTACCTGCGCCGCGGTTTGCCCCGGGCAAACCGCCTCCTAGGGCGATTCGTTCCAGTTCAGCCAGTACCAGCCGAGGTGGCTCATCGCCGCGGAGAAGTCGTCGAAGTTGGTGGGTTTCGTGACGTAGGAGTTGGCCCCGAGCTTGTAGCCTTCGACCACGTCGCCCCGCCGGTTGGAGGCGGAGAAGAGGATGATCGGCAGGAGCTCCGTCCGCTTGTCGGCCCGGAGTTTTTCCAGCACCTTCAAACCCGTGATGCTTGGCAGGTCTACGTCGAGCAGGACGAACTCCGGGGTCACGCTCGTATCGCGACCGTCGTACTGGCCCCGGCCAAAGAGGTAGTCGAGCGCCTCCTCGCCGTCGCCCGCGACCACGACCCTGTCCACCTCGTCGACGATCCCGTGCTTGCGCATGGCGCGCATCGCGAGCATGACCTGGTCCTCGTCGTCCTCGACGAGCAGGATCTCCCTGTGCTCCTCCAACGCTCCTCCCGTCCGCGCCTTCGACGGCACTATAGCAGCACCGGAAGGACGGCCGCTCACGCGGGCAGGGTTCGCAAGGCAAAGGACGCCCCCGCCGCGATGGCGGGGGCGTCCCGTTCGGTCTGCCGGTCGTGACAGAGGGGTTAGCTCGCCCAGATTCCGGCCTTCTCGTCCTTCTCGGCCGTCCAGGAACCCGGGTCGATGGCGCCCTCGGCCTCGCCCTGATCCTCCAGCCACCTCTCCGCGTCGATCGCCGCGCGGCAGCCGTCGCCCGCCGCCGTGATCGCCTGGCGGTAGCGCGCGTCGGAGACGTCGCCCGCGGCGAAGACGCCAGGCACGCTCGTCATCGTGTGCTCCTTCTGCAAGACGTAGCCGACGCCATCCATCTCGACCTGGCCCGCGAAGATCTTCGTGGCCGGCTCGTGGCCGATGGCCGTGAAGAAGCCCTCGACCTCGAGCTCCTTCTCCTCGCCGGTCTTGACGTTCTTGATCCTCACGCCCTCCACCGAGGTCTCGCCGAGGATGTCCTCGATCGTCGAATCGAGCACGAAGGTCATCTTCGGGTTGTTCCTGGCCCTCTCGACCATGATCTTGGACGCCCTGAACTCGTCGCGACGGTGGATCAGGAAGACCTCGGAGGCGAACTTCGTGAGGAAGAGCGCCTCCTCCATCGCCGTGTCGCCACCTCCTACTACCGCTACCTTCTTCTCCCTGAAGAAGAAGCCGTCGCACGTGGCGCAACCGCTGACCCCGCGGCCCATAAGCTGCTGCTCCTTCTCGAGCCCGAGCCACTTGGCCTTGGCGCCCGTGGCGATCACGACCGTCTTCGCCAGCACCGGCTCTTCCTCGCCCTCGGGCCACAGCTTGAACGGCCGCTCGGAGAAGTCCACCCGCTCTACGTTGTCCGGAAGCATCTCGGCCCCGAAGCGGGCCGCCTGAGCCTCAAGATCTTCCATCATGTCCGGCCCCTGCACGCCCTCCTTGTACCCCGGGAAGTTCTCGACGTCCGAGGTCAGCATGAGCTGCCCGCCGGACTCGAAGCCCTGGAAGACCGCCGTATCCAGGTTCGCCCGCGCGGCGTACAGCGCGGAGGTATAGCCCGCCGGGCCGGATCCTATGATCACGACGTCGTATGTCTTTTCGGCCAAAGCGCCACCCTCCTTAGGGTATGAAATTTGCACCCTACAATTCTATTACATCCGGTTCTCCGGGTAGGCGGAGTGTTCACAGCGCCCCGTCGCGCCACGCCCGGTGAACCTCGACGCGAAGCCCGTGCTACCCTTCTCGCGAAGGGAGGAAAGCATACTCGCAATCAGGGCAAACGCTCTTATCTTCGTGCTCGTAGCCGCCACCCTTCTCGGGGCATGCTCCGACGAGGAGTCCCGGCGCCCGCCCAAAGGCCCGCCCGAGGCTTCCGCCGCGAGCTTCTCCCGTTCGGAGGAAGCCGGGACCACCGCCGCGAGCACGACGGTCCCCATGCCTCCCACCGCGGAGGAAGCGGATTGCCCGGCGGAGGATGCCGACTACCGGATAGGCGACTTCGCGCCGCCGGAGGAGGGCACGGTGCCGCCCTACGAGGTGCTCGAGGAGGAGCGGGTAGAGCAGGACTGCGCCGAGGCCCTCAGGCTCCTCGTCGACACCCGGGCCCGGGACAAGGCCGGGTACACGCTTATCGCACGCGACCTCAAATCCCGGCACAAGGACCTCGACGCCGTCTCCGTCGAGTTCACGGACACCGAAGACACGTTCTCGTACGCCGGGGCCGCCCTGATCTTCAACACCTCGGCCGGCGCCCGATTTATAGGTTACGCCTACGGGGCCCCGAACGACGATGGATACTACGTCTCCGTCGCGGACAAGTAGACCTTACACTGCGGCGTCGACCTCCACGCCAAGTGCCGGCATGATCTCCCGCCCGTAGGCCTCCAGCGTCTCGTCCATGGCGTCGTGCATGAGGTAGACGTTGAACTGGCCGACGCCGAGCTCCTTCAGCTCGCTCAGCTTCTTCACGTGGTCTTCTACGGTACCGAGGATGCAGAAGCGGTCGACTATCCCGTCGGGGACGAAATCCGTCGTGGGGTTGCCGGCCTTGCCGTGGTGGGCGTAGTCGTAGGATTGGCGGGCCTTTATGTAGTCCGTGAGCGCGGTCGGGACCTCTCCCCCTTCGCCGTAGCGCCCGACGAGGTCGGCGACGTGGTTGCCGACCATGCCGCCGAACCAGCGGCACTGGTCGCGCGCGTGGGCGAGATCGTCGCCGACGTAGGCCGGGGCGGCCACGCAGATCTTTACGTCCTTCGGGTCGCGGCCCGCCTCGACGGCGGCGTCGTGGACGTGGCGCATCGTCCACTCCAGGATCACGGGGTCGGCGAGCTGGAGGATGAAACCGTCGGCCTTTCGCCCCGTCAGGGCGAGCGCCTTGGGGCCGTAGCCGGCCATCCACACGTCGAGCTTGCCGTCCTTTACCCACGGGATGCGGACCTTGGCGCCCGCCACCTCGATCTCACGGCCCTCGGCGAGCTCCTTTATGACGTGCATCGCGGCTTCTACCTCGGCGAGGGTGGTCGGCTTTCTGCCCAGGACGCGCTGGGCCGAGTCGCCCCGGCCGATGCCGCAGATCGTGCGGTTCCCGAACATGTCGTTGAGGGTGGCGAAGAGGGAGGCCGTCACGGAGGGGTCGCGGCTCGCGGGGTTGGTGACGAACGGGCCCACCACGATCTTCTCAGTCGCCGAGAGCATCTGCGAGTAGATGACGTAGGGCTCCTGCCACAGGATGTGCGAGTCGAAAGTCCAGGCGTGGGTGAAGCCGAGGGATTCCGCCTTCCTCGTCAGCTCCACCACGCGCCAGGCCGGTGGATCGGTCTGGAAGGTAACCCCGAAGTCCATACGTCCTCCTTTTTCAGTGCTTGCCGGAGCCCGAAGCCGCCGCAGCCGCGCCCAATGCCAGGTAGACGCCGCCCGAGACGTAGCGCTCTCCGCTGTGGAAGCTCGGGCTCCTGCGCCTCAGCCAGCCCGCCACCGTGCCGCCCAGAACGGCGTAGAGGCCATCGGTCAGGAGCCCGAGCAGGACGAGCGTGGCGCCGAGGACCATAACCTGCGCCCAGGCCGCGCCGCGAGAGGGGTCTATAAACTGCGGCAGGAAGGCCAGGAAGAAGAGCGCGACCTTCGGGTTCAAGACCTGGACGAGCACGCTCTGGGCGAACACGCGGGCGAGGCGTCCCTCCCGCTCCGTCGCGGGGGCCTCCCCGCCTGCTTCGCGGGAGAGGAGGCGCTGGAGGCCAAGCCAGACGAGGTACGCGACGCCCAGCCACTTCACCACGCCGAAGGCCGTCGCCGAGGACGCCACGATCGCGGAGAGCCCCACCGTGGCGAAGGCGACGTGCACGAGGGTCCCGAGCTCCACGCCGAGGACGGAGACGAGGCCGGCGAGGCGCCCCCCTTCCACGCTGCGGGCGACGACGTACAGTACGGCCGGTCCCGGCACGATCAGGAGCAGCAGCGCCGCCGCGACGAAGAGCCCGTAGGTGGTCGCATCGGGCAACGGTTCGACCTCCCTACGTGGCCTCCGGCTCGCGGGCGGGAGCGCGGCCGGGGATGAGGTTCAGGATCAGGTACGTCGCCCCCGCCACGAAGAACGTGAAGAAGAGGCCGTAGGTGTAGAGGGTGTCGAAGAAGGTCGGGTTCTCGAAGACGCCGGTGAAGCCGGGGGTCGTGGCCGCGTCGAGGAAGCCGGGGACCACGGGGATCACGCCGGCGAAGACCGCGACGATCGCGCGCCAGTTCCAGCCGTTGGAGTAGGCGTAGCGGCCGTCTAGTTTGTACAGGTCGGCGAGGTCGAGCTGCCTGCGGCGCACGATCCAGTAGTCCGCGATCATCACGGCGCCTATTGCCCCGAGCAGGCTCCCGTAGCCCACGAGCCAGGTGAAGATGTACGCCCCGACGCTGTTGTAGAGGTACCAGGGGAACGAGACGATGCCGATGACGGCCGTGATGATCCCGCCGGTGCGGAACGAGATGCGCTTCGGCGAGAGGTTCGAGAAGTCGAAGGACGGGGAGACGACGTTCGCCGCCATGTTCGTCGAGATCTGGGCGAGCACGATGATGACCATGGCGATGATAAGTACGGCGGGCAAGCCGCCGGTAATGCGAGTAATGAGCGCGACCGGGTCCCAGATCGCCTCCCCGAAGACGACGACCGTGGCCGCCGTGACGGCGATGCCGACGAAGCTAAACGCCGTCATCGTCAGCGGCAGACCGAGGGCCTGGCCCACGACCTGGGAGCGCTGGCTCTTCGCGTAGCGGGTGAAATCCGGGATGTTGAGGGAGAGCGTGATCCAGTACCCCACGTTCGCCGCGAGGCTGGGCCAGAACAGCGCCCAGAACGGGGCGTTGCCCTGCTGGAGTTGGGCCGAGTTCGTGAAGACGCTGCCGATGCCGCCGCCCGCGTAGAAGCCCCAGATCAGGAGCGCGACGCTGCCGGCGATCAGGAGCGGCGCCGTGTACGACTCGAACCACTTGACCCCCTCGACGCCTGTCAGGATGATCGCGAGCTGGATAACCCAGAAGACGATAAACGTTATAGCGGTGTGCCCCGGCACCCCGGTCCAGCCGCCCCACACGACGCCGAGGAGCGCGTCGAGTGCGAGGCCCCCGATCCAGGTTTGTATCCCGAACCAGCCGCAAGCGACGAGGGCTCTCGCGATCGCCGCGAAGTTCGCCCCCCGGACCCCGAACGAGGCCCGGACGAAGACCGGGAACGGCACGCCGTACTTCGTCCCCGCGTGGGCATTGAGGAGCATCGGAATGAGGACGATGACGTTGCCCAGGGAGATCGTGAGGAGCGCCTGCCACCAGTTCATTCCGGCGGCCATGAGCCCGGAGGCGATGGTATAGGTCGTGATGACGATCGCCATCCCGATCCAGAGCGCCGCGATGTTGTACGTCGTCCACGTCCGCTCCTCGGGGCCGGTCGGCGCGAGGTCCTCGTTGTAGAGGTCGCTCGACATGACCTCGGTTTTTATGCGCGCGAGCTCCGCCGGATCGACCGCAAACTCCCTGTTCCTTTCCACCTTGCCTCCCTTTGTCCGTAGCCGTCGGCCTTGCTTTTCGTGCCGCCAAAACCCCCGAGCTCCCGTCCTTTTTACATGGCCCCCTCGCCCGGATGAGCCAGCACCGGGCTCTTACTGATGGCTGAAGACCGAGAGCCGATAGCTACCTCGCAGCCCAGTCGATCGTGCGGAGCGCGAGCCTGTGCAGCGCCCGCACGGAGAGCTCCAGGTCCTCCTCCGGCGTGTCTTCCTCTTTGTTGTGGCTCAGGCCGCGCAGAGACTTCACGAAGAGCATCACCGTCGGCATGAGCCGCGCCATCTCCGCCGCGTCGTGCAGCGGGCCGCTCGGCAGCCGGTGCGACTGGCCGGCTACCTCGGTTATCGCCTCCTCGGCGAGCCCAATCAGATTCTCGTCGAACGGGATCGGCTCTATCTCCCAGAGCTTCTCCCACTCGACCGAGACGCCCTCTTCCCCAGCGATCCCCTCGCTCGATTCCTTCGCCGTCCTCAGCATGTCGGCGAGAACTCTTGCATCCAGAGCGCGCTGGTCGAGCGAGAGTTCCGCCCAGCCGTTGAATGCCGTGACTATGCCGGGGCTGACGTTCACGAAACCGGTCGTCCCCCGCACGTCGTCGCGCCGCGCGGCGTCGTCCCGGAAAGCGACCGCGGACCTCGCCGCCGCTATGAAAGCGTCGCGCCGGACGTCCATCGGCGTCGAGCCGGAGTGGGCGTGCTGGCCGGTGAAGCGGATCGCGTGTCGCTCCACCCCGAAGGTGCCGAGCACGGCGCCCAGGGGCAGGCCCATCCGCTCCAGCACGGGGCCCTGCTCTATGTGCAGCTCGAGGTAGGCGAGGGCGTTCTCGAGTTGCCGCCCGGCCTCGTTGACCCGGTCGAGGTCGACGCCGTGTTCGGCGAGGGCGTCGGGGAGGGAGATCCCGGAGGCGTCTTTGAGGCTGCGCACGTCGTCGGGCTTCAGGGTGCCGGCGGCGGCGCCCGAACCGAAGAGGCTCCGGCCGAAGCGGGCGCCCTCCTCGTCGGCCCAGTCCACGAGGCATAAAGTTACGGGGCGCTTCTGGGGGGCGAGGACGCGTAACACCTCCAGAGCTGCCACCGTGTTGAGCGCCCCGTCGAGCCAGCCGCCGTTCGGGACGGAGTCGATGTGTCCGCCTAGAAGGACGGCCTCTTCGGAATCACCCGGTGCGGTCGCCCAGAGGTTGCCGGCCTCGTCCGTCTCGACCTCGACGCCCTCAATCTCCGCGAGCTTCTCCCGCAGCCAACCGCGCGCCTTCGCCCACTCGTCCGTCCAGCACACGCGCCGGGCGCCGCCGGGGCCGCCGGTGAGCGCCGCGAGCTCCTTCAACTCCTCGACGGCCCGGCGGGCGTCCACACCTTCTGTTTGCTTCATGGGCTCACCCCTTCCCTCGCCCCGATCTCGGCGAGCGCCTCCTCCATGATCCCGGCCGCCTCGCCCGCGGCCTCCCGCGTGATCGTCAGGGGCGGCGAGATGCGTATCGTGTTCGCCTTCAGGCCGCCCTTGCCGACGAGTAGGCCCCGCCTCCGGCATGCCTCCAGGAAACGGTTGGCCGCCGCGGGGTCGGGCGCGGTCCCCGGCCCGACAATCTCCAGCGCGAGCATCAGGCCCCGGCCGCGGACCTCGCCGATCGCCGGGTGAACGTCGGCCATCTTCAGCAGGCGGTCCTTGAGGTACGTCCCAACCTCGTGGGCGTTTCCTTGGAGGTTGTTGTCGAGGATGTAGTTCAGGTTGGCGAGCGCCCCCGTCGAGGAGATCGGGTTGCCCCCGAAGGTCGAGAGGTGGAGGTTCGGGGAGACGGACTCCACCACCTCGGCGCGGCCCATTACGGCGCCGATGGCGAGGCCGTTGCCGAGGCCCTTCGCCATCACGACGAGGTCCGGCTCGACGTCGAAGGCCTCGATCCCCCAGAAGTGGCTCCCCGTACGCCCGAAGCCGGTCTGCACCTCGTCCACGATAAACAGGATGCCGGTCTCGTCCAGGATCTCCTTGACCCGCTCGAAGTAGCCGGGCGGCGCCTCGATAAAGCCGCCGACCCCCTGTATCGGCTCGGCGATGTATGCGGCGACGTACCCCGTCGTCTCCTCGCCGACGATGGCGCGAATGTCGTCGGCGCACTGGAGGTTGCACCTGGGCTCGGTGCGGCAGAATGGGCAGCGCAGGCGGTACGGGTTCGGCGCGTAGGAGACGTCGAGGCCGGAGCGGCTCGTGGGGCTCCACTGGCTCTGGCCGGTGATCCCCATCGTCGCGAAGGAGCGTCCGTGGTAGGAGGAGCGAAGGGCTATAACTTCGCTGGAGCCACGGTAGCGGGTTGCGAAGAGGAGGGCTGCTTCGTTCGCCTCGGTGCCGCTGCCGACGAAGAAGATCTTCTTGTCGCCAGAGATGGGCGCGCGTTCTATAAGCTTCTCGGCGAGCTTGATCTGGTTCTCTATAAGGTACAGCGTCGAGGTGTGGAGGACCTTGTCGACCTGGCCCTTTATGGCCTCGGTGATCTCGGGTACGGCGTGGCCGCTTATGGCGGTGACGATGCCGCCGAAGAAGTCGAGGTACTCGTTCCCCTCGTAATCCCAGACCCGAAACCCCTCGCCGCGCTCGATGCCGATGGGCTTCTCGTAGTAGAGCGGCATCCAGCCGGGCATGACGGCGTCGTGGCGCGCCCTCAACTCGTCATGCTTCACGCGCGCACCGCGAGGTCCGGCGCCGTGAAGCTCCGCTCCACGAATTTCCCCGAGCCGTGCTCGCCGACGACCTCGCCGTCCTTGTAGACGAGCCCGCCACGCACGTAGACCGAGGCCGGACCGCCGGTGAAGGTCATCCCCTCGTACGGGGTGTAGTCCGAGTTGCCGTGGCGGTTGCCCGCGGTCGCCGTGATCGTGAGCTCCGGGTCCCACAGGACGATGTCGGCGTCCGCGCCCGGGACGAGGGCGCCCTTCTTGGGGTAGGCGCCGTAGATCCGGGCCTGGTTTGTGGAGAGGACGGCGACGAATTGGTTTTCGGAGAGCCGCCCCTCGCGCACCCCGAGCGTCCACAGGACCTGAGCCCTCTCCTCGGCGCCGGGGATGCCGTTCGGGATCCTGGTGAAGTCGTCCCGGCCCATCTCCTTCTGGCCCTCGTAGTCGAAGGCGCAGTGGTCGGAGCCGAAGATCTGGAGGTCCCCGAACTTCAGGCCGTTCCACAGCGCCGGCCGGTTCGATGGGTCGCGAAGCGGCGGCGAACAGACGTACTTGGCGCCCTCGAAGCCTGGTCGTGCCAGGTCCTCGTACTCGAGAGCTAGGTACTGCGGGCACGTCTCGGCGTAGACGGTCTGGCCGCGCTCGTGGGCGCGGTGGATCTCCTCGAGCGCCGGGGCGCACGAGACGTGCACGACGAGGATGGGGGCCTCCGCGACCTCGGCGAGCCGGATGGCACGCCCGGTGGCCTCGGCCTCGACCTCCGGCGGGCGGGTGAGGGCGTGGAAGCGGGGCGCCGTATCTCCGCGGGCGAGGGCCTGCTCCTGGAGCTTCGCCACGACGTCGCCGTTCTCGGCGTGGACCATGACTAGGACGCCGGCCTCCCTGGAGAGCTGAAGCACCTCGAAGAGGTCGTCATCCTCGGTGTAGAGGGGGGTGCCCTTGTAGGCCATAAAGATCTTGACGGAGGCGACGCCCTTCTCGCGCAGCGTCGCGAGCTCGGGCTTTATGTCCTCCCGGAGGTCGACGATGGCGACGTGAAAGCCGTAGTCGATGAGCGCCTTGTCCCGGGCCTTCTCCCCCCAGGTCTCGATGGCCTGCGCGAGCGTGCCGCCCTCCTCCTGGAGGGAGAAGTCGATGATGGTGGTCGTCCCGCCGGCCGCGGCGGCGGCCGTCCCGGTGGCCCAGTCGTCGGTCGTCACCGTCCCGCCGAAGGGCATCGCCATGTGGGTGTGGGCGTCTATAAATCCAGGCATGACGAGCTTGCCCGAGGCGTCCACGATCTCCGCCCCGTCGGAGTGCAAGTCCGTGCCGACGGCGGTTATCTTCTCATCCTCGACGAGGACGTCGGCCTCGAAACTGCCATCGGCGGTGACGATCCTCCCGCCGGTGAAGAGTAGCTTGCTCATCCGACTCCTCCCTTGCTCCCGATCCCCGCTGCCGGAAGACCCCGGCGTGATGCTTGCAGTGTGGACACGGCGTATTCTTGCGTCAAGCCGCTCGCGGAAGGCGAGAACCGGGCAGCAGAGACCACGAAAATTCCGCACGACTTGTCTTCCGCGGCCAAACGGCGCACGCACTCCGATCCGCCGATCGGAGTGCGTGCAATCCGTTTTTCGGTGGGACGGGCTCGGCTATGCTCCGGTCCTCCGCTCGGCCGCCGGCGACTCCTCGA
>JADDPR010000368.1 GCA_016781775.1 Rubrobacter sp.
GGTCAGGCCCAAGGAGGCCCGGGACAGCTCCTCGCGCCCGTTCTCGACCACGGCCTCGAGGATCTGCCCTGCGTTCTTCGATTCTGCCATGCACCCATCTAAGCCATGGACACGGCCAAAAGCAATCTTTTAGCGGGTAATCGGCAGGAAATGGCCCGAAGGGTGCAGGTTAACGAGAGGAGGCGGATGCGCGGTGTACAGAACCGGGGGTAGTCGTGTGAAGGGCCACGCGGTGACGGAGTTGTCCGTCGCCGAAATCCCGCAGCGCCTTCGCGGAAGCGCCCGGGTCCGCTGCGACGCGTTCGGCATCGAGGTGTGGGGTCAAGCCGAGTTCGCGCAGGAGCGCGGGATGCTGGAGCGAGAGATCCTCACCTTCGCGTGCCCGACGTGCGGCAGGGGCCTCGTGGTGGACCTTATGGCGTCGAGGGTTCCCGAGGATCTCCTCCGAGCCGCCGAGGCACCCGAGTAACGCTTCTGGGCCCGGTCTGGGTCGGCGGGCGGAACGCGAATCAATATCCGGTATCCTCGGTACAATCGGCTTCGCCGTTAGCGCCTGGGGTACCGGGGGTGACCCCGGTCGGCCCGGAGGGTTGTTGCACCGTCGGTGTAGTATTCCTCGGATGACTTCTGGCAAACTGCCAAACCGGCTGAAGACGACGTTTCGGGTCGCGCGGTTGGGCTTGGAGACGGCCCTCGCCGGTGGGCGCTCCCGGCTCGTAACCCTGAGAGGAAAAACGCGGCCGTCGCCGCGCGACCCTTACGTGCAGAACGTCTCCTCGTCCTCGGCCGTGATCGCCTGGGTGAGCGAGGAGCCGGGCGTGGGCCTCCTGGAGTACGGCCAAAACCCGCAACTAGGGCGTGAAGGGATCGACGCGCGGGTCGGCAGACGGCACGCGGTTTCCCTCCCCAACCTCGACCCCGCATCAACGTACCACTACCGGGTGGCGGGGGTCGAAGGGGGAGCGGGCCGCTTTCGCACCGCCCCCGAAGGGGAGGACTCCCACTTCGTCTTCGCCGTGATCGGCGACAGCGGCCGCGGAAGGAAGCAGCAGCTGGCCGTGGCCGCGCTGCTGGAGCGCTCGGAGCCGGACCTGATCCTGCACACCGGGGATGTGGTGTACCCGAGCGGCGAGGATCGTCACTACGACCGCCGCTTCTTCGCCCCGTACCGCCGGCTCCTCAAGGAGGTGCCGATCTTCCCGGTCCTTGGCAACCACGACCTCGAGGGGGGCAAGGGCGCCGCGTACCTCGCCAACTTCCACCTGCCGCGCAACGACCCGCGGGGCACGGGGCGCTACTACTCCTTCGACTGGGGAGGCGCCCACTTCGTCGCGCTCGATTCCGAGCTGTACCACGCGGACGATAGCGGCAGCCCGGAAGAGCAGAAGGCCTGGCTGGAGCGCGACCTGGGGGAAACCCGCCAGCCTTGGAAGGTCGCGTACCTACACAGGCCGCTCTACAGCTCCTCCAGGCACGGCGGCGACGAGAAGATACGCGTAGACCTCGAGCCGGTGCTGGTACGCCACGGGG
Source organism: Rubrobacter sp. (assembly GCA_016781775.1). GTDB lineage: Bacteria > Actinomycetota > Rubrobacteria > Rubrobacterales > Rubrobacteraceae > Rubrobacter_F. Next base: position 1,531 of record JADDPR010000368.1, read on the forward strand.
TGGACCTGGTCTTCTGCGGCCACGACCACGCCTACGAGCGCACGGTGCCGATCCGGGGCGTGACCCACGTGCTGAGCGGCGGCGGAGGGAAAAGGCTGTACCCGGTGGGCAGGAGCGAGTGGACGGCCTTCTCCAAGTCCGCCTACCATGCGGTGCTCGTGCGCGTCGACGGTGGGCGGCTCTCCTTGAAGGCGGTGGAGCCGGACGGGACCGTGCTGGATCGCATGAATCTCGGCCGAACCTAGAGCAGCAGCGCTCCATCGTCCTGCTTCCTACCTTCACAAGGGCTGTAAAACCGACGGATTACGCATAGATCCTTCTTGCCGTGGCCCCTTACGCGTGGCGGAAAGCGCCCAGCTCCCTCCGGTCACGGCTATCCACGGGAGCAACCGCGGTCGCTCCTTGCCCCTGGTGCGCGAGTTTGCCGCGTGTAGGAGAAGTTCCTCCAATAACCGAAGTAACGTAAACCTTTCTTACTCCCACCTTTGGATAGCCGGTTCGTCCTTTCTATTAGCTCCCGGCGGCCCTATATGTGCCGTAGATAAAACCCGACAGTGGCTTCGTACAGATCCCATACGTCTTCCGTGCTGCGGTTGCAGGCGTCCCCGTACGATACCCACAAGAGCGGCTACATAGATCTCGGTACTTGAAGCCGAGCGAGAGAGCTTCTACAACTTCGGCCTCGTATCGTCCCTCACGCTTCATCCTCGCAATCTCCGCAAGTAAGCATCGAGGGATACAATTTCCGTGCAGGAAAAATCCTCATCACGGGCGCCACCGGATCGAGGGAGTACCGATCCCAGCCGGTAGATTCGGGGAAAGGAGCAGCAAGATGGCGAACCCCACGGCCTCGGAGCGCACGGTGTACGTGGGCATCGGGCTGGTCTTCGCGCTGCTCGTGGGCGGGTACTTCATCTACGAGATCGGCGGGGTCGTGCTGGCGTTCCTGCTGAGCGTGCTCTTCTCCATCATATTCGGTGCTCCGGTCAACTACCTGGCCCGGCGAGGATTGCCGCGGGCGTGGGGCGTCCTGGCGATTATCGCGGCGCTCTTGGTGGTGCTCTGGCTCTTCGGGCTGGCACTCGCCCCGGCCATCGCGGAACAATCCCGCCAGCTCGCGGAGGATCTCCCGGCGCTTCTGGAAGAAGCCCTGGCCCTGGCCAACCGGGTCCGGGGCTTCTTCGGGCTCGATACCCCAATCAGGCCGGACGCCGAGAGCCTGTCGAACGTCGGGCGGGAGTTCCTCACGGGGAGCGCGGTGTCGACGGCGGCCGGGGTGGGCCTAACGGTGGCGACCGTGGGCTCGTTGGGGCTCGTGGTGGTCATCTCCACCATCTACCTGGTCGTCCAGCCCGAGCCCTGGGTCAACGGGTTCGTCTCGCTCTTCCCCGCCGGGTGGCGCCAGAGGGTCAGAGAGTTGCTGGGGATGATCTACCACACGATCCAGCGGTGGTTCCTCGGTCAGCTCGCGGCCATGACGTTCATCGGGATACTCTGGGCCGTGTCGCTCTCCGTGATCGGGGTGCCGTTCGCCCTGCTCTTGGGCATCTTCGCCGGCCTGATCTCGTTCGTCCCGTTCGTGGGCGCGATCGTCTCGGTCGTCATCCCCGTCGTCCTGGCCCTCGTCTCGGACCCGATAACGGCCGTCTGGGTCGTCCTCGCCTTCGTCGTCATCCAGCAGCTCGAGGGCAACGTGCTGCAGCCGATAGTGATGAGCCAGGCCGTCGACCTGCACCCCGCCATGGTGGTCTTCGCCCTCGTCGTGATGGGCACGCTGTTCGGGTTCGTGGGGATCTTCTTGGCCGTCCCCCTCGCGGCCGCTGTGCAGGTCCTGGTGCGGGAGTTGTGGGTGAAGAGGATGGATCGGATGGGGACCGACCCCGAACCGCCCCCGCAGGAACCTGAGAAACGCGACCCTCCCGGCTTCGTCCGCAGGGCCCTGAGGGCCCTACGACGATCCTCGCACAAGGATCCCGCTCCCTAGCGAAGCCCTTGTGCTCCCGAGAGGCCGAAGGAGGCTCCGCGGGCGAGATCGCATGCCAAGAACCCGATAGAGCTCTCCGACGACACCAGGCGGTGGCCTTCAAGGAGAGCAACCCTGGGGCTCACCAGAACTGCTTCTAGCAGTTCATGAAACAGCTTCAGAACCAGACCGAAAGCAACCGGCACAGGTTACCGAGACGCTGCAGCAGGTCACGCAGGTAACACGGAGCAGCCAGGCTGCAACTCGGGCCGCTCGGCAGAACGCCGAGGTCGCGGGCAACGCTGCCGAGCAAATCTAGCAGGCAACCGGGACCCCCTAACTA
>JADDPR010000255.1 GCA_016781775.1 Rubrobacter sp.
GAAGCCGACAGACCGAACTATGCAACACGTAGGCGGAGCGAGGCCCGGCAGGACGCGTCTGCGAGGCGAAGCGGCGCAAACCTCGACCCGTTTGGCGACAACCCTACAGGACCCCCGGGCAAGAGAACCGCACCTTTTGCAAGGCTTGGGGACGCCGGGCGCGGACGGCTTACTCTCCCGGGCGAAGCTTCCTCACCACAGCGCCCTCGTCGAGGATGCCCGGAACATCCATCCGCCGTTGCAGCGACCTCGGTCGGCGGCTACCCGCCCTGGCGCGCCGCCCCGTTCCTCCTCACCCTCCTGGCGGCCCTTGTCCCGGAGACCAGGGCCGCCAGGAGGAGGACCCTCGCCTGCGCGAAGAACAACCAGGTGGCCGTGAACCAGGAGCCGATCAGGTAGGAGACGATTACCAGGGGGAGGAAGACCGCGTGCCCGATGACGCGCAGGGTCCTCCCCCACGCCGCGTCGCGGCGCACGTAAAGGAGCGCCCCGCCGACGTCGAACAGCAGCCACAGCCCGATAAAGAGCCCCCCCAACTGCATGAATCCCTCTTCGTCCCACCCTTCCGAGAGCACGAGCTGGAGGATCGTGACGGCGCCCCAGGCTACCAACAGGACGGAGAACACGAACCAGAAGAGGGAACGAGGCTTCGGCTGCCTTATACCGAGGAGCCGCTCCGTTCGCGCGGTGATGGTCGTGTCCGGCCGCGTGCTCATGGCACGAAGTATACGATCATCGGCGGGTCCGCGTGGCTCGGCGCGGGTTCTCTGTGGAGCGTCTCACGCTGCTTGACGCCGACAGGAGCGTCACGATGTCGCGGAGACTGCGCGTGTCCGGGGACTCAGAGCAGAGAACGATGCGTGGGGTGGGGAGAATGCCAAGACTCGAGCTTTGGGCCGGTACATATTTTTCGCCCCTTCACCTCGCAGACGCGTCCTGCCGGGCCTCGCTCCGCCTACGTGTTGCTCGATTTTTTGGCGACATTTCCCCCGAAACGCGCCGAGGAGGCGCAACTCACACATCTCCTGCCCCCATGGACGAACCGATCGATGCGGCAGCGTACGTCACCGAATCCGCAGCAGCGGAAAGGGACCGTACCCACGCGGCTACGAGACGTCGAGCGCCCGAACGAGCGCGGGCAGAACCTCCCCCGCCCGGCCCCGCAATGCGTAATCCACGTGCGGGGTGAGGGGCGTATCGTCCGGGTTGATCTCGACGAGCACGGCTCCGGAACGCGCGGCCTCGGAGGGCAGGGCAGCGGCAGGATAAACGAGGCTCGACGTCCCAACGGAGAGGAAGACCTCGCAGGTTCGCGCTGCGGCCGAGGCCGACACGAACGCGTCCTCCGGCAGCGCCTCCCCGAACCACACCACGTCCGGCCGCAAGAAAGCGCCGCAGTTCGGGCACAGCGGCGGCACGCTCTCGTCCCCGGCTCGGGGCTCCGCCTCGAAGCCCTCCACGGAGCACTTCGAGCGCACGATGTTGCCGTGCAACTCCAGCACGTTCTCGCTCCCGGCCCTCCGGTGCAGACCATCCACATTCTGCGTGGCAAGCGTGAAAGACGGCACGCGCCGCTCCAACCGCGCAAGGGCCAGGTGTCCGGGGTTCGGTCTGGCCTCCCTGACGAGCCGGCGGCGCCATTCGTACCACTCCCACACGAGCGCGGGGTCCCGCTCGAAGGCCTCGGGTGTAGCTAGCTCCTGCGGCTCGTAGCGGGACCAAAGCCCCGTCTGCGCGTCGCGGAAGGTCGGCACCCCGCTCTCGGCGGAGATTCCGGAGCCCGTCAGCACGGCCACGCTCCGGGCGTCGCGGAGCACCGAGACCAGGGCGTCCGTTATTCCCAAGCTGGTGTCGCCCACGAACGCGAGTCAGGCCCCCACGGCCCGCAACACCGCCGCAGCCCCTTCTTCGAGGTCCAATTCCTTTTCCTCCCCGGAGGCCATGTCGCGCAGCTTGAGGACATTCCGTGCGAGCTCCTCGTCCCCGATGACGATCGCGAACCGCGCGTTCGTGCGGTCGGCCTGCTTGAACTGACCCTTCGCGCTCCGGTCGGCGTAGTCCAGGTCGCACCGGAGGCCTGCGGTCCGCAGGGAGGCCGCAAGCCCCATCGCCGGCAGGCGAGCCTCGGGGGCGAGGGTGACGAAGTAGACGTCGAGGCCGTCTTCTTCCAAGGGCGCGTTCGCTGCGAGCAGGATTCGTTCTACGCCGGTGCCGAAGCCTATTCCCGGCATCGCCGGGCCGCCCAGAGCCTCCACGAGGCCGTTGTAGCGCCCACCCGCCCCTACGGTGTCCTGGGCCCCCAGCGCGCCGCTCTTCGCCTCGAAGACCGTCATCGTGTAGTAGTCGAGGCCGCGCACGAGACGCTCGTCCACCGCGTACGGTACGCCGACGGCCTCCAGCCCTTTCTCCACGGCAGAGAGGTGCGCACGCGCGTCGTCGCTTAGGTACTCGCCGATCAGGGGCGCCTCGTCGAGGACGGCCTGGGTCTCCTTGCTCTTCGAGTCGAAGGTCCGCATCGGGTTCTTGTCCAGCCGGGCCCGGGAGTCGGGGTCTAGGTCAGTCTCGTGCCGCTTCAGAAACTCCCTGAGCTCGGGGACGTAGCGGCTCCTCGTCTCGAAGTCGCCGAGGTTGTTCAGGTAGACGACCTCGTCGCGCACGCCCATCGTCTTGTGGAGGTTGTAGAGCAGCGAGATTACCTCGACGTCCACGAGCGGGTCCGGAGATCCCAACACCTCCACCCCGATCTGGACGTGCTGGCGGTACCTGCCCTTCTGCTGGCGCTCGTGCCTGAACATCGGCCCCATGTACCAGGTCTTCACGGGCTGCGCGAGCCCGTACAATCCGTGCTCTATATAAGAGCGCACGACCCCCGGCGTCCCCTCCGGCCTAAGCGCGAGCTCCCGCCCGCCCTTGTCCGTGAACAAGAACATCTCCTTGGTGACGATATCCGACGTCTCGCCGGAGCTCCTCACGAAGAGCTCGGCCTCCTCGAAGATCGGAAGCCGCGCCTCGACGTAGTTGTAGCGGCGGAAGAGATCGCGGGCCACCCGCTCTACCAGAGCCCACAGCTCGGGCCTCTCGTGCGGGCCCCGCCCGTCCCCGCCTGGGTAGACGTCGTAGGTCCCCTTCGGTCCGCGGTAGCTCACACGATCCCTAGCGGCAAATACGGGTTCGTCCCGAGCTCCTCCATCGCCAGCATCACGTCGCCGTGCCCGGCGTAGAGGCGCGTGGACGGCTCCCAGTACGGCATGACCCTGCGCAGGGAGACCTCGATCTCCTCCCACGAAGCGTTGGCCCTGTCCGTCCGGCCCACGCTACCGGGGAGGATGAGATCCCCCACGATCTGGTCGGACCCGACGAGAAACGAGACCGAGCCCGGGGTGTGACCCGGGGTGTGAAGCACGTAGACCCCCTGCCCGGCGAGCGCCATCCCCTCACCGTCCTGCAGCGGCTCGTAGTTCGTCACCCCCGCGTTCTCGGCGTCGTACGGGTGCATGTAGACCGTGGCCCCCGTCTCCCGCCGCACGTCTTCGAGGGCGCCCACGTGGTCCGCGTGACCGTGGGTGATGAGGATCGCGGCCACCGGGTTACGCAACGCCCCCAGGATCTTCTGGGGCTCCGCCCCCGCGTCGACTATGATGTCGCCCTCGGGTGCGTGGACTATATAAGCGTTCACGCCAAAGCCGTTCATCGACAAACCGATTTGCTCGATCTCGCTCAAAAAACGCTCCTAATCCTCGACCTGCGCGCCGCCACGACGCGCCATCGCCTCTTCGAGTTGTTTCTCTTTCTCTACCCGGGCGCGGACGGCGATAGGCGCGGCGAGGTGGCGGCGGATCGTGCCTTCGCTCCCGTCTGGCTCGAAGGAGTTCCGGAACACCTCGGTGGCCGTTACGATCTCCCCCCGATAACGCTGCAACGTCACGGAATCGCCGACCTCTACCCGCCCTT
>JADDPR010000318.1 GCA_016781775.1 Rubrobacter sp.
GGCCGGGCGGGGGCCAGGCTGCTGCTGGGGGCCGTGGAGCTTCATTGTCGGATCGGGGAGGTACTTGATCCTGCGCGATGTCGTCCGGGGTGGGCCATGCATCGCACTCCTCGCGCAATTCCCGCTCTCGGTTCACGAGCTCCTGCTCCTGCACTTCGAGAGCGCGAATCTTATCCCCCACGACACTCCTGCCTAACTCCGCCTCGAACAACGTCTTCCGGTCGTTACGATCAAGCACGGGCCGCATGGGGTCCAACTCCTCGAACTGACTTCGGGCCTCATCTGCCTTCCGCAAAAGCCTAATAGCCGCCGCCGGCTGGCGATGGGGTCGGCAGCGAGGTACGATCGACGGCAGAGTGTAGCGTCGGAGATATTAAAGTTCACATGCCCTCCGGCCGATAACAGGGATGATGTTTCTTCAATCGTCTCAGGCGAAGGTCGCCCAAAGACGAAGAAGTGGAAAGGTTACCCTCAATGCCACGCAGCCGCTTTTGCTCCGTCGCGTCCATATTGTTGCTGGTTCCGTTGTTGCTCATGGTGTCGGCCTGCGCCGGTGGGATCGAAGGGAATGATGAGCCCAACGACAGCGAGGTAGCGGTCGTGCGCGTCTCGGGGTCCGGAACGGCCCTGCCCCTGGCGGAGAAGCTGGCCGAGGCGTACGGTCGAGACCACCCCGAGGTCAAGCTTCGGTTCGATGCGGGCACGAACTCGGGCGGCGCGATCGAGGGGGTGCTCGAGGGGACGCTCGAACTCGCGGTGGCCAACCGGCCCCTCTCGGAGGACGAGGCCGGCGAGCCCCTCGACTACCTTCCCTTCGCCAGGGATGCGGTCGCCTTCGCGACGCGCCACGAGGGGGGGTCGAGGGGTTAACCACGGATCAGGTCCGGGACGTCTACGGCGGCGAACTGACGGATTGGAAGCAGCTCGGCGGTTCGGCGGCGCCGATAGTGGTGCTCGACCGGGACGAGGACGAATCGGCGCGCAAGCTGGTGCTGCTGCCGCTCATGGACGGCAGGCCGGTCGAGGCCCGCACCGTCGTCCTCAACAAGGCCGGCGAGATGCTCGAGGCCATGGAGAGCACGCCCGACTCGCTGGGGTACTCCTCCCTCGGCCTGCTGCAGGAACGCGAGATACCGGGAATGCGCGTCCTGGCCCTCGACGGCGTCGTCCCGAGCCCCGAAGCGATCGTGCGTAAAGAATACCCCTGGTACCTGACTTTCGGCTTCGTCCACGCTGCCGACGCCCCGCAGGTGGTACGCGATTTCGTGGGATTCGCCTCCGGACCGGAAGGACGAAAGTTGGTGGAGAAGAACGGCTATGCCAAACCCTGAGGGGCCCGGCTGGGGGTTACGAGCGCGCCTGCTGGGCCCGGTCATCGGTCTGGCGCTCACGACCGCGGTCGTCCTCAGCGCCATCGGCGACTTCTCGGCTCGCCGGCAGGCGGAGACCCTAGTCGACCAGCGGGCGGCCGTGGTACTCGAAGGGATCGCGGACCGGGTCGAGGACCGGCAGCGGTCCAAGGAGGTCTTCGCCCGGCTCCTCGCCGACGATCCTGGCGTGATCTCGGCGGTCGAGAGGGGTGATAAGGTCGCCCTGGTCCAGGCGCTCGTGCCCCTCAAGACCGAGCTGGACCTGGGGTTCGTGGACGTCTACGGTGGGGACGAGCGGGAGATGATGGAGCTGGGCAAGAGCGAAGAAGAAGCGCACGCGGCCCTTGTGGCTCCCTCCTTCTCCGGACTGACACGATCGACGGCGGTGGTGGGGAAAGAGGGTTTGGAGATCTCCGCTTCGGCCCCGATCAAGGGCTCCCGGGGCATCGTGGGGGTTATGGTGGTGGGCACCACCCTGGACGGGGAGGCCTTGCGAGAGGTCAAGGTGAGGGACGACATGGAGCTCGCCGTGTACCGGGAGGGGAGGCCGACCGCCACCAGCGCCACCCGGCCAGATCTAAGGCGCCTGCTCGGTGAGCACAGGGTCGCCCCGGGAGGGCTCGAGGAGTTGAACCGAAGCCTAGAGGACTTCGCTTCCACGCGGTGGCAAAGCCTCTCGGCGACGGCGGCCAGATGCTGGCCTTCGTTCAAACCCGGGATCTCGAAGTGGCATCCAGGCGGCGCAACCTGATGGTCCTGGCGAGCTCTTTGGTGCTAATGAGTGCGCTGCTCGCGGTCGTCCTGCTGTTGAGCCGGAGCATCGTGCGCCCCATAAGAGACATGATCGGTGCGACCGGGGACATGGTCCGGGGCAACTACGACCGGCGGGTGGCCCCGAGCGGTATCCGGGAGCTCGACGACCTCGGGGGCGCGGTCAACAACCTCGCCCAGCAGCTCAAGATCCAACTCTCCACGTTGAACTATCAGGCTTTCCACGACTCCCTGACTGGCTTGCCGAACCGGGCCCTGTTCATGGACCGGCTCGAACAGGCCCTGACGCGCGCGCTCCGCCACGGCAAGCTCACCGGCGTGCTCCTGTTGGACTTAGACAACTTCAAGCTGATCAACGATTCGATGGGACACCTGGCGGGGGACCGTCTGCTCGTCGCGGTGTCCGAGCGGATGCGGGCGTGCGTGCGGCCCGAGGACACGGTCGCGCGCCTCGGCGGGGACGAGTTCACGTTCCTGCTCGAGGACCTCGACGACCTGAGCGCCGCGGTCCGGGTGGCCGAACGGGTCTCGGAGGAGTTGCGTAACCCCCTCTTCCTCGACGGGCACGAGGTGTTCGCCGCGGCCAGCATCGGGATCGCCATTAGCCCCCCCGACAGCCAGAATCTCCCCGAAGACCTCTTGCGCAACGCCGACATCGCCCTCTACAAGGCCAAGGGGGAGGGCAAGGCTCACTACGTGGTGTACGACGCAAAGATGTATCCCCAGGCCTGGGAGCGGTTGCGGGCGGAGGCCGAGATGCGCCGGGCCATCGGCGAGGGGCAGTTCAGGGTCCACTATCAGCCCAAAGTGGACCTCCACACCGGCGGGATCGTCGGGTTCGAGGCCCTGGTCAGGTGGGAGCATCCCGAGCGCGGCATGATCCCACCTCTGGAGTTCATTCCGCTGGCGGAGGATACGGGCCTGATAGTTCCGATAGGAGAGTGGGTCCTCAGGGAGGCCTGCCACCAGGCGTGCCGGTGGCGGGAGCAGCACCCGAGCTTTGCCGACCCGCCCCTGACGATCAGCGTGAACCTCTCCGTGAGGCAACTGCGGCAGAAGGACCTTACCCAGCGCATCGCCCGCATCCTGCACGAGACCGGCCTGGCCCCCGAGGGCCTCTCGCTGGAGATCACCGAGAGCGTCCTCATGGAAGACGCCGAGGGGGCCATCGCGACTTTCGGGAGCCTCAAAGATTTGGGCGTGGGGCTCGAGATAGACGACTTCGGAACGGGCTACTCGTCGCTCTCCTACCTCAAACGGTTCCCCGCCGACTACCTCAAGGTGGACAAGTCCTTTGTCGATGGGCTTGGAGAGGACGCCGAGGACACGGCCATAGTGTCGGCGACGATTAGCATGGCGCACGCCTTGGGCCTCAAGGTGATCGCCGAAGGGGTGGAAACCGCCGGACAGCTGGCCCGGCTGCGCGAGCTGGGCTGCGACACTGGGCAAGGATACTACTTCTCCAGGCTGCTCTTGGCCGGCGCGGCCGGCGAGTTGCTCCGGTCCGCTGTACCCCGTTAAGTCTGCAAACCAAGGTGCGTGCGGGCCAACCCTCGCACCGTGATACAAACTTACCCGGCTGCGGGACCGCGTCCTTCGGTACAGCGCGACAGCCGTCCGCCGCGATCCCCGGAAAGCATGGCGGGGACGCATCTGCGCTACCCAGCTGATCAAGAAACGATTCGATGCACGCATGGCGAAGGGGGTCGGGGCGAGGTTCTTGGTCACGCTTGCGGCGTTCGTCTTGGGGGCGGTGGTCGCGTTCTCGATGCTGCCGTTCGGGTTGGAGACGT
>JADDPR010000188.1 GCA_016781775.1 Rubrobacter sp.
AGACGGTAGGTTTCGACGACGGGATGCCGGTGCCTCGACTGCGGCCGGTCCGAGGACCGGCCGTCTCGTTCTACCCGGCTTCCCCGAGCCAGCGGCCCAGAATACCGACATAACTCTCGAAGTCGTCCCGGTGGATGTTGTGGCCGGTCTCGAAAACTTCTACCGTACCGTGCCTCAGCGCCTTCACGACGGCGGAACGCTCGGGCTCGAGCATGACCGAGCCTTTGTCCTCGCCTCCGAGCATGAGTAAGGTGGGCATTTCGAGGGCACCGATCATGGCCGGAACGTCGATGCGCAAACCGTTGCGCACCAGCGCGGCGACGGGCTTGGCGTCGCAGGCGAGGTCGCCCGCCACGTCGTTGGCCACGTCCCTGTTGGTCCAAGAAGGGTTTTCGGCGCGTAGGGTTTGGAAGACGGCATCGAGGTCTTCCTTGGAGCGGGCAACCCCTGCCTCCACCTCTTGCGCTATCTCTTCGAACCCACTCGGGCCGCCCTTCGAGTCGGGTGGGTCCTCCAGCACGAGCCTGCGCATGATGTCGGGGTGATCGGTACCGAGCTTGAGGGACGTGAGCGCGCCGAGGGAATGACCCGCCAGCACGTCCACGCGCTCGCCGGGGTTCAGGAGTCCCTGGACCGTCTCGTGGACGTCGGAAGCGAGGTCCGCGAGCGTCTCGCCGCCGGACATGCGCGGGCTGTCGCCGTGGCCGCGCAGGTCGACAGCGACGGTGCGCCAGCCGCGTCTGGCGAACCACGGCCCGACGCGCCACCAGGTGCGCGACGAAGAGGTGACGCCGTGTATGAGGACGGCGATTGGGCGCCCCTCCTCGCCCCAGCTTCGGGTAGCGAGCCTCAAAAGCTCTCCACCGAGGGCCGGAGGTCAAGCTCCAGGGTCCAGGCCGTCGGGTCCTGACGGTGAAGCTGCCAGTACGCCTCGGCCATGGCGTCGGGGGAGAGCATAGTGCTCGCGTCGCGCCCCGGCGACATCCCGCGCACCCTGGGGGTGTTGATCTGCCCGTCTATTATCGTGTGGGTGACGTGGATGCCCTGCGGCCCGAACTCCCGGGCCATGGACTGGGCCAGCGCCCTCAAGGCGAACTTGCCGGTCGCGAGCGCCGAGAACCTCGCCGAACCCCTCAGGGAGGCCGTGGCGCCCGTGAGGATTACCGTCCCACACCCCTGCTCCAGCATCGCGGGCAGCACCTGTTGCGCGGCGTAGAAGGCGCCCGCGCAGTTCGCTTTCAAGCATGCGTCGAAGTCCTCGGGGCTCAGATCCAGGATGCCGCCCATCCGGAACGCGCCCGCGTTGTAGACGAAGACCTCCGGGTCGCCTAAAGCGTCCCGGACGCGATCGAAGGCCCCCGCGACGGAGGCCGCGTCCGTCGCGTCGGTTTGTACCGCCAGAGCCTCGCCGCCCGAGCCCTCGATCTCTTCGCGCACGGGCGTCGTGCTCTCTTCGCTGCGGGCCAGGAGGGCCACCGCGAAGCCCTCGCGGGCGAAGCGGCGAGAGATCGCCGCCCCGAGCCCCGGTCCTACGCCCAGCACCGCCACGACCCTTTCGCTCATCCTATCTCCTCCTGGATCTTGCGCAGCCCGTCGCGCAGAGCCTCGTAGGGCTGCGCCCCGACGATCCCATAACGGCCCTCGACCACGAAGGTCGGCGTCCCGCTGATGCCGTACTCGCGCGCGCGGCGCATGGCATTCTCGATCCGGTCTTCGTAGTCCCCGCCGTCCAACACGCGGATCGCCTCGTCCGGGTCCAGCCCGGCCTCCTCGGCCAGCTCGCGCAGCACTACCTCGTCCCCGAGGTTCCTGTCGTCCGCGAAGTAAGCTTCGAAAGCGGGCAGGTGCAGACGATCAAAGACCCCGTTGTCGCGGGCGTACTCGGCGAGGCGCAGTATCTTGTTGGAGCTGGACATCACGCTGGGGACGCCGTTCATCGGCAGCCCGAGCTCTTCGACCCTCTGCTTCAAGCCCCTGTAGGACTCCTCGAACTGCGACGGATCGCGCCCGAAGTACTCGTGCAGGGGAATGCCCTCGGGGGGTGTATCCGGGTGCAACTCGAACGGCGTCCAGGTTATCTCCAGATCGAGATCCGGCTCGTTCTTAAGCTTTTCGGCGAGACCCTCGCCGACGTAGCAGTAAGGTCATATGTAGTCCGAGAAGATCTCTACTCGCATCTTCGCGCTCCTCTAGATAGACGACGTTGCGATGCTACCACGCGCATCTTTTCCCTTTTCGGCCCAGATCCTACGCCTTCGGGCGCCCTTTACCCCCGATGCCAGGGACAGCCCGCGCAGGCCAGTGCGAGGCAGGGGGCGTAGCTCCCTTTCGAGATCGGGGCCGGGCTGCCTCGGTTTGGCTCGGCCCTGCCGGGGAGTCAGCCCGAAGGACGGGAGAGGACGATCCGCACGCTCTCGGTCGTGACGAGGCCCTTCTCGACCATCGCGTGGAGCTTCGGGAGGACGGCTTCTATCTTCTCGGTTCGGTCTATCGCCACCACGACCACGGGCAGATCGGCGGAGAGGTCGAGGATCCTGGCCGTGTGGATCTGCTTGTCCGCGCCGTAGCCCTCGATCCCGTGCAGCACCGTCGCCCCCGCTATCCCCTCGTCGTGCAGCATCTCGACGAGGGCGCAGTAGAGCTTCTTGCGCCCATACCGGAAGGAGTCACCGATATAGACCGTCAGCTTCGTCGCATCACCGGGTTCCATCAGATACCTCCGAGAGCTCGAGCAAAGACCACGCCGAGGTACACGGCCAGTAGGCAGAAGAGAAGCTGGCCGAAAATGTTCAAGAGAACCGGTCCCGCATCGCCGCCGTTTAGAAGCTGCAGCGTCTCGTAGCTGAAACTGGAGAAGGTGGTGTAGCCGCCGCAAACACCGACGGCCAGAAATAGTCGCGCCTCGGCGGGGAGCGTCCCCCTTTCTACAAGAACGAGGATGATCCCTATCAGAAACGAGCCCGTGACGTTGACGAAGAAGGTCCCCCAGGGGAAGCCGGCGCCGAGGCGGGCCACAATCCACAGCCCCGCCAGGTAACGGGCCGCGGCGCCGATGGCTCCTCCGGCGGCGACTAGCAGCACGTTCACCAACCCCTATCCGCCAAGGGGCAGTACCCCGGTCAGGAGCAGGTAAGCGGGGATGACGCACGTGATCCAGGCCTCCACCATGGTGACCCACCCGGTGAAACGCGCGATCTCCCTCTTCAGGGCGAGCAGGACGAAGAAGAGGGTCCACAAAAAGCTCCACATCAGCCATATGACGCCGAACACAGGATCGCCGAAGTAGAAGAAGTTCAAGAGTGAGTACACGACCGCGATGATAGCAACCCACAGGCAGTACCACCCGAGCCCGCTGGAATCGAACCCGCCCAGGTTCGTAATGCCGACGTAGAGGTAGGTGAAGCCGAACAGGAAGATCCCGGAGGCGTTCAGGATCACGGCCGGGTCTTCGGCGGTCGCGATGATGTAGAAGGGCACCACGACCTGCAGGACACCCACGAACAGGTTGAAGATGCCCACGCTGCGTGGCTCGGCTTTGCCCAGCAGCATCATGGCGTTCACGAACAGCACCCCACCGACGTAGAGCAATCCTACGGCAGCCATCTCTGTCTCCTTTGGGTCGTGGTCCATCGGCGTGCGGCGGGGCGGGGTTCGCGCTCGACCCCGCCCCGCCCGGGAGCATTGGTTATCCGCGGCGCACTCTGCGCCGACACGACGAGTGCCCGGCTACGGGACACCACCATCGAGACGGACCATCCAGAGCGCCGTCTTGGCCTCCTCCCTAGGCCTGTTGCCCGGCCCCCCACTGCACCCGCGTCTCCTGAATATTGGGGTCGCCCGGCGCATGAGGGGTCTGAGCCTCGCTCCTGGTGCGGGCGGGTACCTCCGTGGGGAAGATGGTGCGCTTGAAGATCTCGGTCGGCAGGTAGATCGAGACGC
>JADDPR010000339.1 GCA_016781775.1 Rubrobacter sp.
AGCCTCAGGTTGCTCTCCTGCAGGCGCACCGTCTGGTCGGCCAAGGCCTGGAAGGATTGCCTGACGGCGTCCGTCCAATTCTGCCCCGCCCGATCCACGTTTATCAGCTGCTGCGCCTCGTCGTACTGGCGTTCCGGCATGTCTCTCTCCTCCTCGCGATTAGGTATCTCATTACGGTTCGTTACGGCCCTCTAAATACCCCGCAGCGACCATCCGTAAAGACCCGGCCCCTAAGAGCGGGGCGGCCTGCTTGCTTGTGGCGGGGTTCTCATCTGGAGGTTCTGGCCCATCGGACCGGGGCCACGCGGCTTCCGGGAACGTGAACGTGAACTTTCTCGACCACGAAATTAGACATGCTGCCGCGTTACAAATGGGCAGTATGCCTAGCGCATCCCCAAGGTGTAGGTGTTGGGCGAGATCACCCTTCACGGCGCCCCGTACGTACCCTACCGTGCGGCGTATGGACGCCAACCGGACGGCATACGTACGACGGTACACGGTCAACGAGGCCGCCGAGATCCTCGGGATCAGCGCCGAGGCCGTCAGGGCCCGCATAAACCGGGGCACCCTCCCCAAAGAGAAGGACGGGGACGGGACGGTGTACGTCCGTCTGGACGGCGCACGTACGCACACGAACGGCCGCACGAACGGCGACCATACGGCCGACCATGCGGCGCCGGACTCCCTGGCCTTCCAACTCATGCAGGACCAGATCGCGTTCCTGCGCGCGGAGTTGGAGCGAAAGGACCACCTCCTCGCCCGCGCCCTCGAACGCATCCCGGCCATAGAAGCGCCCTCAGACGAGCGAGGTCCGTCCGTGAGGGTCGCCGACGATGTCGAGGAGGACCAGCCGCGCGGGGAAGCGGAGCGGCGATCCTGGTGGCGCAGGTTCTTCGCCCTCTAGTGTGGCGGCGGGAGTTCGGGCGGGGGTAGCATTCGGCTACCGGCGGCGTTTCACTTCCCCCGAGGTTCTCCCGCCGCCGGTCCTCCGCGCCCGTCCTGGGGCAGCCTCGCAGCCGTGA
>JADDPR010000192.1 GCA_016781775.1 Rubrobacter sp.
AGACGCCTCGGCCCGGACGGCGTCTTCCTCGCCTTCGAGGTGGATGACCGCCTGGCCCACGCCGTCGCCGCGCGCCTCCCCGACCCGCGCCTCACCGTGATAAACGACTCCGCCGAGAACGTCGAGCGCTACCTCTCCAGCCGGAAGGCCGACACCGTCGTAAGCAGCCTGCCCTTCACGACGCTCCCCGCGAGCCTCAAACGGGAGATCCTCGAGGCCGCCCGCGACGCCTTGAAGCCCGGAGGCTCCATGCTCGTCCTCCAGTACTCGAAGAGGATCCTGCCGGACCTTGAACGACTCTTCGGGAGGATCCGCCGCCGCTTCTCGCCCCTCAACGTCCCGCCCGCCTTCCTCTTCGCCTGCGAGAAGACCGACGGCGGCCCCTCCGGGGAGGGCGCGTGACCCGCAGGAGCTGGGCCGTCGCCCGAACATACTTTCTCCCCCCATTCGTACTCGGCGCGCTCCTCCTTGTCTTCGGGCAGAGGAGGCTCGGCTGGGCGAGCCTGCTGGGCTCCCTGGGGGTCCTCGCCTTTTTCAGGGATCCGGAGCGGCGGCTCGTCCCCGAGCCCGGGGTCGCCTACGCCGCGGCCGACGGGTTCGTCAAGAGCGTGGACGAGGTCGAGGAAGGGGCGCTGCCTGGGGGACGGGGCTTGAGCGTCAGTACGTTCCTCTCGCTGCACAACGTCCACGTCAATCGCAGTCCCATCAAGGGTACGGTCTCCGTCTTCGAGGAGATCGAGGGCGGGTATGCCCCGGCGCTCTTCGAGAGCTCGGAGGGCAACCGTCGAAACAGGCTCGTCATCGAGGGCGGGGACGGGACGAAGGCGGTCGTCGTCTCGAAAGCGGGGTCTATCGCCCGCAGGATCTCCTCCTGGGTCGGGGTCGGAGACGAAGTCGAGGCGGGCGATCGTATAGGCCTGATCCACTTCGGCTCCCGCACGGACGTGATCCTGCCGTCCGGCTCCGAACCCCTCGTCTCCCCCGGCGACAGGGTGCTGGCCGGGCTCACCCCCATAGCGCGGTACGGGCCCGCGCCGGGCCCGGGTACGCGCTCGGAGGGGCACATCGGGTGAGCGCCATCGTTCCGACGGTCTTGACCTTCGGCAACCTGGCGGCGGGCTTCGCGGCCCTACCGCTCGCCGCCAGGGCCTCTTTCTGGAGGCGGCCATCCTCGTCGCGCTCGCGGCCGGCCTGGACCTTTTCGACGGCGCTCTCGCCCGGCTCTGCTCCGCCGAGGGGGAGCTCGGCGGCAACCTCGACTCGCTGGCGGAGTGGTCTCCTTCGGCGCCGCCCCGGCCTTCGCCCTGTACCTGAGCACGCTGCAAGGCCTGCCCTACGTCGGCCCCACCGTCTGCGCCGTCTTCCTGGCTTGCGGCGCGGCTGGCCCGCTTTCCGCTCGTCAAGAGGGAGGACTGCTACCTTGGCCTCCCCTTACCGCCCGCGGGGCTCGCCCTCGCCCTGCTCACCGCCGCCGGAGCCCCGCCGGCCCCTGCGGCGGCGGGGCTCGCCCTGGGGACCCTGATGGTCAGCAGGATCCCCTTCCCCTCCATCGCGGCGGCGCTGAGGGCGTGCAAGAAGGCCATAGGGCAGGGCCGCGCCCCGAGGACCAAAGAGCCGCTGCGCGACGCCGGCGGCTCCCGCTAGCCCCCGTCCCGGGAGTCGCGCCAGGCTACAAGCTCCTTCAACGGGGCGAGGTCGTAGTCGGGGCCCCCGACGCCGTAGATGAGGTGGGTGATGCCCTTCTCGACGTACTCGTCCGCGTACTTGATCTTGTCCGGCTGGATCAAGACCGAGCGCTCGATCTCACCCTTGTCGCGCCCGACCTTCTCGCACCACTCGTCGAGTATCCCGCTCTTTCGGCCTGCCGCCTCGGGGTCCCCGAAGCCGTTCCAGATGTGTGCGTGCTCGGCGACGATCCGCAGGGTGACCTTCTCGCCCCCGCCGCCGATAAGGACGGGTATGTCGCGCGTCGGAGGCGGGTTCAGGCGGCCAAGCCGCTCCTCTATGGTCGGCATCGAACGGTCCAGCTCCTTCAGCCGCCCCGGCGCCGTCCCGAACTCGTAGCCGTACTCGTCGTAGTCTTTCTGGAACCAGCCGCTCCCCATCCCGAGGATCAGCCTCCCGCCCGAGATGTGGTCCACCGTCCTCGCCATGTCCGCGACGAGGTTCGGGTTCCGGTAGGAGTTGCACGTGACGAGCGCCCCAAACTCCACCCGCTCCGTGACCTCGGCCATCGACGCAAGCATGGTCCAGCACTCGAAATGCTTGCCCTCGGGCTCCCCGTAGAGCGGATAGAAATGGTCCCAGGTGAAGAGCGTGTCCGCCCCCATCTCCTCGACCCTCAGCCACGTGTCGCGCATCTGCCCATACTCCGCGTGCTGCGGCTGAATCTGCGCACCTACCCTTACGGACAAAAGTTCCCTCCTAAAAAAGCATCCACCAACCCACGGGATTATGAGCCCACGCCCCCCGACGGTCCACCCGTACCATCCTCGGGGTCCCGATCACGCTTGTACCATACATATTGGGCCGGTCGAAGGAGGCCCGGTACGTCACCCCGGCCGTGCACAATTCGGGCCATTCTCGCCGAGCGCCGCTCGTGGGAGCTTTCGACGGCGGTATGGGGGGTTTAAGATGCTGTACACGGAGACGACAGGTGCGGTGGGGTCGCCGGGGTCGTGGACGCGGACATGGGGGTCCGTGCTCCGGAAAGGGGTAAAGATAGATGTTGGAGAGCGTAACGGGCGGGTTCATGAGGCGTCCCAGGTATTGGACGATCGTTAGGAACGGCTCCTCTCACGTGGACGTGTTTGCCGTCGATCCCGACGAGCGCGGAGAGGCGCTGGCGGTCTTCGGCTTCGAGGAGGAGGCGGAGTTGTTCCTCTGCCTTGCGGAGATGGGCGCGGGCTGGCAGGCCCACGAGACCACGGCCGGAGAGCTCGTCTCCATACTCTACGGGCCCTGCGCCAACGTCGAAAGGGTCGTGCTCGACCCCCTCCCCCGCGGGATCTCCGGCAGCACGGGGATGCGCCCCTTGTGCGTGCGCAGCGCGGACTTCGCCAGCGCCATGGTAGACGTCGGCGCGGCCAGGGCCGGCGCGATCCCCGCCCTGGCGGCCCTGCGCCCGTAGCTCCCGCCCGTCAGAGCCACCCCAAGCCGTAGCAACGAGGCCCGGTATAATCCGGGCCTCGTTGTCGTTGTAGGAAAAAGGGAAAGCTCCGGGGTGAACGGTCGATGAATCCAAGCTCCTTGAAGGCGCTCGCCTTCGACGTCTTTGGCACGGTCGTGGATTGGCGGGGATCCGTGATCCGGGAAGGCGAAGCCCTGGCCCGCGAGAAGAACCTCCCGAACGTGGACTGGCCCGCGTTCGCAGACGCGTGGCGAGGGAGGTACGCCCCCTCCATGGACCGAGTCAGACGCGGCGAGACCCCCTGGAAGAACCTCGACGCCCTCCACCGCGCCTCCCTCCAAGAGCTCCTGCGGGAGTTCGGCATCGAAGGCCTGACGGAGGGCGACAAGGACCACCTCAACAAGGCCTGGCACCGCCTCGCCCCCTGGCCGGACTCCGTCGAGGGCCTCACGCGCCTCAAGGAGCGCTACACCATCACCACCCTCTCGAACGGCAACGTGGCCCTCCTCAACGACATGGCCAAGGGGGCGGGCCTCCCCTGGGACCTCATCCTTTCCGCCGAGCTCGTCCGCCACTACAAGCCCGACCCCGAGACCTACCTCATGGTGCCGGGCCTCCTCGACCTGCGCCCCGAAGAGGTGATGCTCGTCGCCGCCCACCCCTCGGACCTGCGCGCCGCACAGACCCACGGCCTGCGCACCGCCTACGTGCTGCGCCCCCTGGAGTGGGGCCTCGAGTGGGAACCGGAACCCCCCGACCCCTCTTTCGACGTAAACGCCGAAGACTT
>JADDPR010000448.1 GCA_016781775.1 Rubrobacter sp.
CTAGAAAGACTTCACGGACGTGCGGGCGAGGGACGTTCCCCGAGAGGAGCGTCCCCTGGACGTCGAAGAAGACGTTCAAGGGTGGTTCTGGGTGGGACCGTCCGGATCGCTGGTTTGTCCCTCGGCGGGGGAACCGGAGATGGGGAGGAGGTTCTGCGCCCCATCGTAGAGGCGGGAGCGCAGATCCTCGAAGGTCACGCCCTTGAGGGAGGGGAGCTCGAAGTCCCTGAGCATCCGGGTCAGGACGCCGCCGCCGCCGAGCTCGACCCACTCTTCGACGCGCATGCGGGCGAGGGTCTCGACGACCTTCACCCACCGGACCGGCGCTACCATCTGGCCCTTGAGGGCCTCCCTGACCCCCTCGGCGCTCACGAGGACGCTGCCGTCCACGGCGCTCACGATCGGGAACTCCGGCACCCGGAACTCTACCCCGTCGAGGACCTCGCGCATCTTCTCGCTCGCAGCGGCGACGTATGGAGAGTGGGCCGCGAAGGAGACGTTCAGCCTGACGGCGCGGCCCCGTATCCTCGAGACGGCGTCCCCGAGGGCGCCCCGGAGCCCGGAGATCACGGTCTGGCACGGGCTGTTGTAGTTTGCGACCACGGAGCCCTCCGACTCGCCGAGGACCTTCTCGACCTCCTCGGGGTCGGCCTTGAGGATCGCGACCATCCCGCCGGGGGCCTCGCGGGCGGCCTCGGCCAGGAACCGGTCGCGCTGGGCGACGAGCCAGATGCCGGTCGGCAGGTCGAAACAGCCCGCGGCGTAGGCTGCGCCGTATTCCCCGAGGGAGTGACCGGCGACGACGTCGGGCCTAAGGTCGAGCTCCCTGCTCTCGTCGGCGTCCCTCGCGGCGCGCACGAAGACCTTGACCTGATCCGGTATCTGGTCTCCTACGACCTCGCGGATGGTTGGTAGCAGGCGAGCCTCCGGCTCCGCCACGGCACCTCCCTGACCCGGAAATACGAACGCTTTCATGACTCCTTGCCGACCCTCCGTAGCACGATACGACCGAGATACTCCCATGCC
>JADDPR010000179.1 GCA_016781775.1 Rubrobacter sp.
GGAACGAACCTTGTACGGTGAGAACGCGCCGCCGTCCTGGGCCCGGCTGCCTGGTGCCAGGTGCCGTGCCGTCGAGCACCTGACGAAGCTCGAGGGCTTGCAGGAGTTCGAGCTGCTCTCGGGCCTCGAGGAGGGCTTCTTCCAGTCGCTCGCGATCTCCGCCGAGGTCCTCGAGATAGGCGCGGGGACCGCGATCTACCGCGAGGGCCAGCCGTCCGGCGCGGTCTACTTTATGCGCGAGGGCCGGGTGAAGCTCCACCGCACGAGCGGCGGCCCGAAGTCGCGCGACCAGATTCTCGGCGTCGTCGGCGACGGCTCCGTCCTCGGCCTCGCTTCAGCCCTGGAAGGCAAGCCCCAAAGCCACGGCGCTTCGGCCCTCACCGACTGCGTCCTCTACGCGGTCTTCCGCGACGACCTCGTCAACCTCGTCCTCTCCTACCCCAAGGCCGCCCTCCGTCTCGCCCAGGCCCTCGCCGCCCGCAACCGCGAGCTCGAGGACCTCGTCGGTGACCTCGTCTTCCACAGCGCCCCCCAACGCGTGGCGCGCATGCTCCTGAACCTCGCGACGGAGGAGGGGCGGGTCACCAAGCGGGGCGTCGTCTTCGAGCCCTCCCTCTCCCGCCAGGAGATGGCCGAGGCGACCGGCATCTCGCGCGAGGCGCTCTCGCGCGCCCTGAGCCGTCTCGCCCAGGAGGGCATACTGAACCTCGACGGCAAGACGATCACCATCCTCAAGCCCGCCGAGCTCCGCGCGCACCTGACAACCTGAGAACGCTTCCCAATAAGCCCCGTTTTGCGGGTAATTTGATCTAGGTCACACGCGCTCATGATGCCGATCATGGGCGGTGATGACGGGTGTCATCGGGGGGTGTCCGGTCCCCTGGGGCCTTGTTATAAAGCCCCTACAGAGAGCTTAGGTTCCGAGAGGAGGAACACAGTGACTTACGTTATCACCGAGCCGTGCGTCGGCACCAAAGACCAGTCCTGCGTCGAGGTTTGCCCGGTCGACTGCATCTACGACGCGGGGGATCATTACATGATCAACCCCGAGGAGTGCATCGACTGCGGCGCCTGCGAGCCGGAGTGCCCGGTCGAGGCGATCTACCCCGAGGACGAGGTCCCCGAGGACCAGGAGAGCTACATCTCCAAGGCCGCCAGCCACTTCGAGTAAGACCTGAACGAAAGAGCGAAAGGAGGAGGGGCCTTAGGGCCCCTCCTCCTTTCGTGCGGCGGGAAGCCCGAAGCGGAGCTAGGAGCCCGTGAGCGGTCCTACCAGCACTTTGCCACCGTCGCCGCAGACCTTCTGCCCGAGACGGGCGAGACAGCGCTTGAGGTGGGCTCGGGCCGCGCTCCTTGCGGGCGACGAACGCATGATCTGCCGGAGAAACCTCTCCTCCGGGCGCAACCCCGTCCTGAACTCGGCGAGGACGCCGTCGCCCCGGTCCCACAGCACGCACTCGCCGTAGCCCGAGATCGGGCCCTCGTAGGTCCACCGCAGCAGCTCGCACGGCTCTGCTTCCTCGAGGACGCTCAACACCCTGCGCCGCGTCCCCAACAGGGAGACCTCCCACTCGGAGATCATCCCCGAAGCCCCCGCGCCCTTTAGAATCTCCACCCGCCTCACCCCCGGTGCCCAGTCCGGGAAGCCCCTGACGTCTAGTAGCGCCTCGTAGAGCGCATCCGCCGGCACTGGTGCGAAGAGGCTCGCCCCCAGGATCTGCGGGGCGTATTTGTTCTGGGTTGCAATGTTCATGTTGCGAGATTGTACGACACGAGCGCGCGGCGTCCGTACCTCTCCGACCCTTATACTCCCGGGCGTGGAAGGTTCCGATGGCATGAGTTGGAGGACGGTGGGGGCGGAGTACCTGTTCTCCAGCCCGTGGTGCTCGTTTCGGGTAGACGAGGTCGAGCTGCCGGATGGGGTGCGGATCGGGTACGGGGTGCTGGAGAGCGGCGGGTTCGCGGCGGTGGTGCCGGTAACCGTAGATGGCCGCGTGGTGCTGGTGCGCCAGTGGCGCCAGCCCGTCGGTGGCTTCACTCTGGAGCTGCCGGGTGGGGGCGTGGAGGCGGGGGAGGACCCGCGCGAGGCCGTGCGCAGGGAGCTCAGGGAGGAGGCCGGCTACGAGGCTCTCGACCTCGTCCATGCATTCACGTTGCACACGAGCCCCGGGCGCTCGACGGAGGTGTGCCACCTCTTTTTGTGCCGAGCCGAGAAGCTGCCCTCGGGGCAGGAACTCGAGCCGACGGAGTTCGTCTCGGTTGTGGAGTTGTCGCTTTCGGAGGCGAGGGAGAAGGCCTTGCGCGGTGAGATCACGGCCGCAACCACGGTCCTCGGGCTGATGTTGGCGGACGGGAGCGGCGGCTCCGGCGCGCGCTGAGGTTGTGCTGAAGGGCACCCTAAGTTACATTGGTCGCGAGAGAGCGATCGGGGAGCCGAGAGGCTGAGAGGGCGGTCGGGCTCCTTGCGAGCCCCGGCGCCGACCCGTTTGACCTGATCCGGGTAATGCCGGCGGAGGGAAGCACGCGATGTCGAGCCACGAAGCATCGTGGATCTGAGGAACTCGGCCTTTCTCCTTCCCCTTCCGGCGAACTCGGAGTCCGACGAGAAGGGATAGGGGCGATGCATCTTCACACTTTCGGGGCTGGCGACGAGCCCGACGGGCCGCGGCTTACCGGGGAGAATGCCGCATGAGGGCGGCGGATCTACTCCTGCGCCACCCGGAGGCCTGGCGGGGGGCCACGAGGCACCCCTTCCTGGATTCTCTGCGGGACGGCACCCTGCCCCAAGAGGCTTTCGAGGCGTGGCTCGGGCAAGACTACCTCTTTGTAGGCGACCTTCTGGCCTTCCAGGCCCGGCTGCTCGCCCGCGCCCCGCGACCGGCACAAGGTGTGCTCGCCGGGGGCCTCGTGGCGGTCGAGGACGAGCTCGGCTGGTTTGAGGCCCGGGCCCGGGAGCGCGGCCTGGGGCTCGCCGAGGCGCGCCACCCCACGACGGAGGCCTACCGCAGGCTTCTGGACGTGTTCGAGGAGGACCCGTACCCCGTCGCTATAACCGCGCTCTGGGCGCTGGAGCGGGCGTACCTCGAGGCCTGGGGGAGTGCCGCCCCGGGGCACCCGGACTACCGGCCCTTCGTCGAGCACTGGACGACGCCGGAGTTCGCCGGCTACGTGGCCGGGCTCGAGGAGGCCGCCGACGCCGCGCTGGGGGACGGCGGGGTGCCGGAGGAACGCGTCGAGGCCGCTTTCCTGGAGGTCGCTTCGGTCGAGAGGGACTTCTGGGAGATGGCCCTGTCCTACGCTCCGGCCCGGCGTCTGGGGAGCTGAGGGTGAGATTGTCGAAGGTGCTGTGGGAGGAGAATACCGAGCTTGCGCGGGCCTCACTCGCACATCGCTTCGTGCGTGGCCTCGGGGACGGCACCTTGCCGCCGGAAAGTTTTAGGGAGTACGTCGCGCAGGATGCGTTCTTTCTCGAGAGCTTCGCCCGGGCCTACGCGCTCGCGCTCGCCCACAGCCCAGACGGCGAGGGGATGCGCGAGTTTGCGGGGCTCGTGGCGGGGGTGCTGGAGGAGCTCCGGATGCACGAGGGCTACGCCGAAGGATGGGGCGTGAAGCTCAGCGAGGTCGAGCCCGCGGTGGCGACGACGAACTACACGGACTTCCTGCTCTCGACCGCCTCCCTCAAGAGCATCGGCGAGACCTGCGCCGCCATGGCCCCGTGCATGAGGCTGTATGCGTTTCTGGGGCAGTCGCTCGCGGAGGAGGGGTACGATCCGGGGAACCCGTACGCCGAGTGGATCGAGACGTACGCCGACGAGGGCTTCGAGGGGCTCGCGACGAAGCTCGAGCGTCTGGTGGACCGCTACGCCGCGGACACGCCCGCCGTGCGTGCCGCATACCGCCGCGCCATGGAGCTGGAGCTCGCCTTCTTCGAAGCAAACGCCAGGGCGACCGACGGGCAAGGCTGATCTTGGCCGACGCCCGCGTAAATCGTGGGACCGTCGGCGCGAAGCCGAAGCTCGCCGCCCGTGGGGTCGGGGTCGAGAAGGGCGGGGTGCGTATCCTGGACGGCGTGGACTTCGAAGTCTCGCAGGGGGAGTTCGTCGCCCTGATCGGGCCGTCCGGCGCGGGGAAGTCGACCCTCCTCGGCCTGCTGGCCGGCCTCGAAGCCCCCTCCGAAGGGTATGTCGAGAAGGACGGCGCTCCCCTCGACCGCCCTGGCCTTGTCTCGTACATGCCCCAGAGTGACCTCCTGCTCCCCTGGCGCAGCGTCGTTGCCAACGTCTCCCTGGGCCTGGAGGCCACCGGGGTCCCGAAGAAGGTGGCGCGGGAGCGAGCGGCGGAGTCGCTGGAGAGGTTCGGGCTCGTCGGGTTTGGGGGGGCGCCGCCGTGGGCGCTCTCGGGGGGGATGCGCTCGCGCGTCGCGCTCCTCAGAACGGCGCTCCTCGGCCGGGATATGCTCCTCCTCGACGAGCCGTTCGGGGCGCTGGACGCCCTGACCCGCCGGGGCTTGCAGGAGTGGATTCTCGGGGTGCGCGACGAGCTCGCCGCGACCATCGTCCTCGTCACCCACGACGTCGACGAGGCGATCCTCCTGGCCGACCGGGTCGTCGTCCTCTCGGAGCGGCCCGCCCACGTCGCGCTCGACCTCGCGGTAGGCCTCGAACGGCCTCAGACGATGGAGCAGGAGACGACCGAGGGTTTCGCGGCCCTGAAGGCCCGGCTGCTCGCGGCGCTCGGGGTGCTCGGGTGAAGCACCGCAAGGCGGAGCGCGGGGGGTGGAGGGGACGGCGCGTGCTGCCGCCGGTCCTGCTGGGCCTGATGGTCCTCGCGGGCTGGGAAGGGGCCGTGCGGCTCTTCGGCATCCCGTCCTTTCTGCTGCCCGGGCCGGTGGAGATCGCCGGGGCGTTCTGGGAGGCTCGGGCGCTGCTCGTGGAGCATTCGGTCCCCACGGCGTTCGAGGCGATCTCGGGGTTCTTCTGCGCGGCGGTGACAGGGGTGCTCTCGGGGCTGCTTATAAACCGCTCGGCTCTTGCGGAGCGGGCGCTGTATCCGTGGCTCGTCGCCTCGCAGGCGGTGCCGATCATCGCCCTGGCGCCCGTGCTCGTGACGTGGTTCGGCTACGGACCCGCGCCGAAGGTGATCGTGGTGACGCTGTTCTGCTTCTTTCCGATCACCGTCGCCACGGCGGACGGGCTCAGGTCTATAGACCCGGAGCTGGTGCGGCTTATGCGCTCCTTCGGGGCCACGCGCTGGCGTATCTTCTCGATGGTCGAGGTACCCGGGGCGCTGCCGTTTCTCTTTGGGGGCTTCCGGCTCGCCGTTACCTACTGCGTCATCGGGGCGGTGACGGGGGAGTGGGTTGGGTCCAGCGAGGGCCTTGGATTTCTGATGAACGCGGACAAGTCGCAGTTCGAGATCGCGCGCCTCTTCGCCGAGATAGGCATCCTCTCCTTTATGGGCGTGGGCCTCTTTCTAATTGTCGCCCTCCTCCAGCGCCTCCTCGCCCCCTGGACCCTGAGGAGGAACGGCTGATGCCTTTGTGGTAATGTGACCTTCAAACACAGCGGAGCTTCCCCGCAGGGGTGTGGGGTGGCTGAGAGTCGGCGAGAGCCGAGACGCTTCGAACCTGACGTGGGTAATCCCACCGGAAGGGAGTGATCCAGATGAACCACCCTTACCACCTCCCCCGTAGTCCTGCCGATGCACCAACTCGGCCTCCCCGTCACCGGCTGGTCACGGCGTGCTCCTCCCTCGTCATGCTCGTCGTGCTCGTCTCACTGCTCGTGTCCTGCGAGAACAGGCCCTCCGGTGCGGCAGGATCCAATCGGACCGAACCCGACAAAGTCACCCTGACGCTCGACTGGTACCCGAACGCCGACCACGCCGGGGTTTATCTGGCGCAGGAGCGGGGTTTCTTCGAGGACGAGAACCTCGAGGTCGAGATACAGCAGCCTTCCGACCCTTCTGCCGTCCTACAGCTCGTCGCCGCCGGGAGGAGCGAGTTCGGCATCTCCTACGAGAACGAGGTGACGAACGCCGCTGCGCGCGACATCCCGGTCCAGTCGGTGATGGCGATCATGCAAGAGCCCCTGAACTCCATCATCGCCCTGAAGGAATCCGGGATAAACGGTCCGGAGGATCTGGCGGGCAAGAAGATCGGCTACGCCGGACAGAGCTTCGGGACGGCGGTGATCGACACGGTGCTGCGGGAGGCGGGGGCGGACCCCGCCTCCGTCGAGAAGATCAACGTCGGCTACGATCTTAGGCCGGCCCTTACCTCGAAGCGGGTCGACGCGATCGTGGACGCGTACTGGAACATCGAGGCCGTCGAGCTCAAGGGCGAGGGCTTCGAGACAAACGTCATAAGGCTCCCCGAGGTCGGCGTCCCGAACTACAACGAGCTTCTCGTCGCCACAAGCGACGGTTACGCTAAAGAGAATCCGTTGATGGTCCGCCGCTTCGTCAATGCGCTCGTGAAGGGCCACGAGGCGGCGCTGGAGAACCCCGAGGCCGCCCGCGACGCCCTGCTCGCGGCGAACGAGGAGCTCGACCCCGAGGTCGCCCGGGAGACGCTGGAGCTTACGGTCCCGATCTTCGGGAGCGGGGCAGGCCCGGTCGGATTTCAGGACCCGGAGGAGTGGGAGGCCTACGTGTCCTGGGCCGTTGAGAACGGCGTCCTGGAGAAGAAGGTCGACGTGGGGGACGCGATGACGAACGAGTTCTTGCCGGAGGGATAGGGAGGGGACGCCTTTGAAGCGCGTTATAAGCATAGCGACGAGCGATTCGGGGGCGGGGGCCGGCATACAGGCCGACCTGAAGGCGTTTTTGCGCTGCGGGGTCTACGGGACGACCGCGATCGTCGCCACGACCGCCCAGAACACCGTCGGGGTGACGGACATCTTCGCCTTCCCCCCGGAGGTGGCCGTGCGCCAGATCGAGGCGGTCGCCTCGGACATCGGCGTGGACGCCGTCAAGACCGGGATGCTGTTCAACGCCGGCATCATCTCCGCCGTCGCGGGAGCCGTGGACCGCCTCCGGCTGCCGAACGTCGTCGTCGACCCGGTGATGGTCGCCGAGAGCGGGGCGGTCCTGCTGGAGCCCGAAGCCGTCGAGACGTACAAGAACGAGCTCTTCCCGCTCGCCACCGCCATCACGCCGAACCTCAACGAGGCTTTCGCGCTCGTGGGCGAGGAGGTGGACGAGGACCGGATGGAGGACTGCGCGGTGACGCTGCACGCGATGGGGCCAAAGGTCGTCATCATCACGGGCGGGCACACCTCGACGGGGGCCGACCTCCTGTACGACGGGGAGGGGTTCAAGAGGATCGAGGGCCCCGTCCATCCGTCGGAGAACACGCACGGGGCCGGTTGCACCTACTCCTCGTCGCTCGCGAGCTTTCTCGCTCTGGGGTACGGGATCGAGGAGGCCGCGAGGAGGGCTCATGCCGTCGCTTCGGAGGCGGTCGGGTACGGGCTCGGCGAGATCGGGGAGGGTGCGGGGCCGGTACACGCTCTCGGAAGCGTATTGAAAGGGGTGGAGGGTTGAACGCGCGGGAAGCATTAAGGAAGATCTCGGACGAGAAACCGCTCGTCCATCACCTGACAAACTACGTGACGGTCAACCTCGTCGCCAACGTGACGCTCTCCACGGGGGCGCTCCCGGTGATGGCGCACGCGGCCGAGGAGGTCGAGGAGATGGCGAGCCTCGCCTCGGCGCTCGTCCTCAACATAGGGACGCTCGACCCGGGGCAGATCGAATCGATGCTCCTGGCGGGCAGAAAAGCGAACGAGCGCGGCATCCCCATAATCCTCGACCCCGTGGGCGCGGGGGCGACGTCC
This sequence comes from Rubrobacter sp., assembly GCA_016781775.1. Taxonomy (GTDB): domain Bacteria; phylum Actinomycetota; class Rubrobacteria; order Rubrobacterales; family Rubrobacteraceae; genus Rubrobacter_F. Next base: position 7,839 of record JADDPR010000179.1, read on the forward strand.
CTTCGCAACCGCACCGCCGAACGGCTCCTCGCCGAGCTCGACGTGGCCGTGGTGTGCGGCAACGCCGGGGAGGTAGCGACGCTCGCCGGCCTCGACGCCGAGGTGCGCGGGGTCGAGAGCCTCGCCGGCGACGCGCAGACCGCCGCCCTGCAAGCGGCTCGCTCCCTGGGCGTGACCGTCGCCGCAACCGGTCCCGTGGACTACGTGAGCGACGGCGGCGGGCGCACCCTGGCCGTCTCCAACGGCCACGCGCTCATGGGCCGCGTCGTCGGGACCGGTGACGCCTCGACCTCCACCATCGGGTGCTTCGCCGCGGTCGGCGGGGCGGACGTGGAGACGGTCGCCCACGCGCTGGCGTACTACGGCCGGGCCGGGGAGATCGCGGCCGGCAGCGCAGGCGTGGAGGGCGGGGGCACCTTCGAGCCCCGCTTCCTCGACGCCCTGCAGGCGCTCGCGGGGGACCACGAGAGTCTGGAGGGCAACGTTCGAGTGGAGGAGTTGTCCGTTGGTTGAACCGGCTACGCGCGGCGGGGCAGGGCATACCGGCACCCGAAAGCTCGCCCTCGCCGGGCTCTTCGCGGCCCTCGGGGTCTTGCTCTCGCTCTTTGCGATCCCGGTGGGCGGCGCGCGCGTCCTGCCTTTTCAGCACGCGATCAACGCGGTGGCCGGGGTCGTACTCGGGCCGTGGTGGGCGGCCGGGGCTGCGCTCGTGGCGGCCACCCTGCGGTTCTCCCTGGGGACGGGGAGCCTCTTCGCCTTCCCGGGGAGCCCGTTCGGGGCGCTCATGGTGGGGCTCGTCTACGTGTTTATGAAGCGGGACGAGGCCGCGCTCTCCGAACCGCTCGGGACTGTTCTCGTCGGGGCGCCGTTGGGCGCGCTCCTCATCTCCCCGTTCCTCGATCTGGGCGCGGCCGGCGGCGTCGGGGTGCTCATGGTCTCGTTCGCGCTGTCGAGCATCCCCGGCGCGATCCTGGGCTACCTCCTGCTCAAGGCGCTGCGCAGGGCCGGAGCGATCCGCTAGAGTGCGTCCTATCCCCGCTCGACCACTCCCGCCGCAACGGTGTCCTCGCCCCGAGCGTTTTCGGCGGGAAGTACCGGCTCGTACGGGGGTGATGGCCCTCAGGCCGCGTTGACAGGTCCGGCAAGAATCAGGTGGCCTTTCGAGCCCCTGACGACGATGCACGCCGTTTTCCTGAAGCCTTAGAAGCGTTCGATCTTCTTGCAGCCTATAGACCGGACGTCCCTGCCCTCGAGTCGGAGGAACGAAGGGCCCGATCCGTGGGCGACGTTCGTGGGGCGCGAACGCCGGTCCCGCGTGGAACCGTCCGGGTCGATGGTGCAGGCGGTGCCGCGCGGGCGTTGTATTACGGTGGTGGGGGAGCGATCCTGTATAAATAGCGGTATGGAGACCGGTTCCACCATCGAGCGCCTTCTGGGCGAGACGAGCCATCGCCCGTATCCTGTGCCGGAGGGATCATGGGCCCTGAGCATGAGCTGGCACGACGTGCTCTTCATGCACTGGCCGGCGCCGGAGGGCTGGTTGCGTTCCCTTATACCGCCGTCGTTGGAGCTGGATTCCTTCGATGGGTCGGCGTGGCTCGGGGTGGTGCCGTTCACGATGTCCGGGGTGAGGCCGCGCTTCTTGCCGGGGGTGCCGTGGCTCTCGAACTTTCCGGAGATAAACCTCCGCACCTACGTTACCCGGAACGGCAAGCCCGGCGTCTGGTTTTTCAGCCTGGACGCCCACAACCCGGTCGCCGTCCGCCTCGCCCGCGCTACCTTCTCGCTCCCCTACTTCGACGCGAGGATGTCCTCCCGGTCCTCGGGCGACGGCATAGATTACAAAAGCGTGCGCACCCACAAGGGGGCCGCGCCGACCAGGTTCGTCGGCCGTTACAGGTCGACGGGCGGCCGGTTCGATTCCGGTCCCGGTACGCTGGAGAACTTCCTCACCGAGCGCTACTGCCTCTACAGCGCGGACGGTAAGGGGCGCGTACGGCGGGGGGAGATCCACCACGAGATGTGGCCGCTCGAGGGGGCCGAGGTGGAGGTCGAGGAGATGGAGATGACCGGACAGATCGGGGTTACCCTCCCCCGGACCGAGCCCGTGATCCACCTCGCCCGCCGCCTCGACGTCGTCGCCTGGACCCCGCGGAGGATAGATCCGTGAAGCCCATCGAGAGGTTGGGGGAGGCCCGCCTGATCCTCGTCACGGATCCCCGCCCGGACCTCGCCGCCAGGGTCAGGGCGGCCGTCCGGGGGGGCGTGGACATAGTGCAGCTCAGGGACAAGCACGCCACGCGCGAGGAGCTCTTGCCGCTGGCCGAAGAACTGCGCGGGATCTGCGAGGAGGCCGACGCCATCTTCACCGTTAACGACGACGTGGAGCTCGCCCGATCCTCCCGCGCCCACGGGGTCCATCTCGGTCAGGAGGACGGTCCCCTCGCGGGGGCCAGGCGCGCCCTCGGCCCCGACGCCGTAATCGGCCGGTCGGTGGGGAGCACGCAGGAGGCGATCGAGGCCGTCCGGGAAGGCGCGGACTACCTGGGGGTGGGGACGATCTACGCCACCCCGACGAAGCCGGAGGAGGAGGCGGACGGTCCTGCGCTCCTCGGGGAGGTGGCGGACCTCGGGCTCGTCGTCCCGTGGTTCGCCATCGGCGGCATAACGCGGGAGACGGCCGGGGAAGCGGCCGCCGCGGGGGCTTACGGCTTCGCGGTCGTCCGGGCCGTGCTCGACGCCGACGACCCGGCCTCCACCGCCCGCGAGCTCCGTTCCCTTCTGGGCGCGGGGCTCTAGGGCTTGGCGGTCAAGGCCGACCTCGTCTCCGGCATCCTGCCGGTCCGCTCCGACGGCCGGATGCTCTTGCTCCAGCGACCGGGCACGGAGACGTGGGAACCTCCGGCGGGCCGTCTCGCCCCCGGCGAAGGCTTCGCCTACGGGGCCGTCCGCGAGGTCTACGAGGAGACGGGTCTCCTCGTGGCCCCGCAGCGTCTCCTCGCGACCTGGGTAGGGGAGCGCCCCGGAGGGGGACTCCTCGCGAGCGCCACCTTTATAGGAAGGGCCGGACGGGACGACGTCCGGATCTCCCACGAGCACCTCGGGTACAGGTGGGTGACGCTGGACGAGTGGCTCGAGTTGCCGAGCTGGTGGAGCCGCGAGAACATCCTGCGGGTAGCGGGGCCCGTCTCCGCCCTCTCCACTGAACTCCTCCCCGAACCGCCCGTCCCGGAGCCGCCACGCCCCGGGGTGGTGAACGCGAACCTCGGCGCGGGGACCGTCGTCGTGGACGTAAGCGGGCGGGAGCCCCGCGCGCTCCTGCTCCGGCGCCGCAAGCCGCCCGTGGGCTTGTGGGAGAACCCGGGCGGGATGCTGGAGCCCGGCGAGGACTTCGTGCGGTGCGCCCGGCGCGAGACCCTCGAGGAGACCGGCCTCGACGTCGAGCCCGGGGCCCCGTGGTGGGCCCGGGTCGAGGGCTGGCGCGCCCCCGACGACCCCGAGCTCTACGCGGGCGTCGGCTTTCTCGCCCGCCACCCCGGAGGGGAGGTTCGGCTCGAAGACTCCGCCCACGACCGGTACCTGTGGGCCACCGAAACCGAGTGGCGTACGCTGCGTACCTGGTACACGAGCGGAGAATCCGACGCCCTCTGGAGGGCGGTGAAGGAGACGTGATCGCGGAAGAAGCGCGACGTGAGCAAGGCCAGGATCTCCAGGCGCAGACCGGAGACGGAGCTGCCGAAGCTTCCGCTACCGACGGCGTCTCCCGGGGAGGCTGGCGGACCTGGGTGCTCGTCTTTGGAGTCTTCGTCCTCCCGATCCTGTTCTACGCCGCGATCCCAGCCGTCGCGGCGTTGTTCATACCGCCCGGCAGGAAGGTCGCGTTCTCGGCCGCGCTCGTGATCGGGGCCGAGGGGACTTTCCTGGTCTCGGCGCTCGTCCTCGGTCGGGAGGCCGTGCGGCGCTACCTCGACCCGAGGCCCCTCTTCGGCCGGTCCGGAGAAGGCTGAACGAGTTCGACGTCATACGACGCCTCTCGGGGCGCCTCCCCGCGCCGCCCGCCGAGGTCGTCGTGCCCATCGGGGACGACTGCGCCGTCATACGCCTCGGGGATGGGCTCTGGGCCGCCGCGGCGGATATGCTCGTCGAGGGGCGTCACTTCGAGGCCTCGTGGGCCTCGCCCCGGGACGTCGGGTACAAGGCCGTGGCCGTCAACGTCTCGGACGTCGCCGCGATGGGGGGGACGCCGCGGTTCGTCCTCGCCTCCGGCGGCGGCCCGGACCCCGAGACGACGCTGGGCTGCATGGAGGGGCTCTTCGAGGCCTCCGAGGAGTTCGGGGTGTACCCCCTCGGGGGCGACACGACGGGCTCCCCGGCGCTTACGGTGGACGTTGCGATCCTCGGGGAGTTGAGCTATCCGCCCGTGCTCCGCTCCGGCGCCCGGCCCGGGGACCTTCTGGCCGTCACCGGCGAGCTCGGCGCGTCGGCGGCGGGGCTCCTCGCGCTCATGGGCGGCGACACCGGACCTCGCGTCCGGCGCCTGGTCCGCAAGCACCTCCGCCCGGAGCCGCGGACCCTCGCGGGAAGGACGGCGGCCCGGCTCGGGGCGGGGGCCATGATCGACCTCTCCGACGGCCTCGCCTCCGACGTACGCCACGTCTGCGAGGGGAGCAGCGTGGGCTGCCGCGTGGACCTCGGGCTCCTTCCCATCGCCGACGATACCCGGGAGTACGCCTCGTCCCTGGGCCGCGACCCGGAGGTGCTCGCCGCGACCGGGGGCGAGGACTACGAGCTGCTGATCTCCGCCCCCGAGGGGGTGATGGATGGGTTGGCCGCGGAAGCCGACGTGCCCGTCACCGTCGTCGGGGAGGTCGTGGATGGGGGAGGGGTGGCGTTCGTGCGCGACGGAGAGCACCTCGACGACCTCTCGGGCTGGGATCATTTTCGCGAGGCATAGAGGGTTCTGCGGTGACGCGCACGGGTACGGGACCACGCAGGACGCCCCGAAAGGGGGGCTTTCCTTGCCGCACGAGAACCTGACCGGCCTTCCGGAGAGCATGAGGCGAAACCTGCCCCATCACGCGCGGGAGATCCACCGCGCCGCCTACTTCTCCGCCGAGGAGCAGTACGGCGAGGAGAGCCGCGCCCACCCAGTGGCGTGGAGCGACTTCGAGGACGAGTACGAGAAGAACGCGAACGGCGACCGGATGGAGAAGTAGCCTTCGAGGACGGCCATCCCGAAACGAGCCGGGCGCCGGACGGAGGATGGTCCCCGCCCGGCGCCCGATGAGTCTTTTCCTCCGGTCCTTACGGAAGCTCGGAGATTATCTTCTTCGCCCTCGGGATCGCCGGCGGGCTCATACTCAACTCCGTGACGCCCAGGGCCACGAGCTTCGGGGCGAGCGCGGGGTCGCCGGCCGCCTCGCCGCAGACGCCGGTTTGTATGCCGGCCTTCTCCGCGGCCCGGCAGGTCATCTCGATGAGCTTGAGGACGGCGGGATGGTCCGCGCGGTAGAGCTTCTCCAGCTTCTCGTTGCCCCGGTCGACGGCCAGGGCGTACTGGGTGAGGTCGTTGGTCCCGATGGAGAAGAAGTCAACCTCCCGGGCGAGCTCGTCGGCGCACAGCGCCGCCGCCGGGGTCTCGACCATCACGCCGGCCTCCACCGGGCCGGTCTCGGCGCCCTCCCTTTCTAGCTCCTCGCGGCACTCCGCTAGCAGGCACCTGGCTTCTACAAACTCCTCCACCGAGGAGACCATCGGGAACATGACCTTGAGGTTGCCGTGCGCCGCCGCCCGCAGTATGGCCCTGAGTTGCGGCCTGAAGAGGTCGGGGACGTCGAGGCTCATCCTGATGCCGCGCCAGCCGAGAAACGGGTTCTCCTCCTCGTGCCCGCTCACGCCGGGCAGGTCCTTGTCGCCGCCGACGTCTATGGTGCGTATGATCACGGGCTTCTCACCAAAGGCCTCAGCGACCTCCCGGTAGACCCCGTATTGCTCCTCCTCGGTCGGTAGCTCGTCGCGCTCCATGAAAAGAAACTCGGTGCGGAAGAGCCCTACGCCCTCGGCGCCCCAGGAGAGGGCGTCCGCGGCCTCCTTCGGGGAGCCGAGGTTCGCCGCGACCTCGATGCGGCGTCCCCCGTGCGTCCTGGCCTCCACGTGCCTGTACGCCTCTAGGGCCGCCCTCTCAGTGGCCGCCTCTGCCTGCTCCCCCTCGAAGAAGGCGACCTCGTCGGCGTCGGGGTCCGTAACGACGTAGCCATCGTCGCCGTGTACGGCGACGATGCCTGCCCCGAGCGCCCTTTCGAGTGCTTCGGCGCCCACGCCGACGACCGCCGGTATGCCCATCGAGCGGGCCATGATCGAGACGTGCGAGGTCTTGGAGCCCTCGGCCGTCACCAGTCCCAGGACCATCTCCCTCGGCATCCGGGCCGTCTCCGAGGGGGCGAGGTTGCGGGCCAGGACGACCGAGGGTACCGCGAGGCCGGCGAGCCCCGACGAGCGGAGCCCCATAAGCTGGGCCGCGATCTGGCTCGTCACGTCCCTGACGTCGTCGGCGCGGGCGGCCATGTACTCGTCCTCCATCCCGGCGAAGAGGCCAGCGAACTCCTCGCCCACGGCGAGGACCGCGGCCTCCGGGCTCTCCAGGTTCCTCACGCGTTCCTCGACCTCCGAGTGGAGCTCCGGGTCCCCGGCGAACTCGACGTGGGCGTCCAGGATCTCCGCCTCCTCCGAGCCGGACTCGCTCAACGCGTCGCGGGCCTCCGAGATCTGGGCGACGACCGCCTCTATAGCTCCACGGAACCTCTCGAGCTCCGCCTCGACCTCGCCCTCGGCGATGCCTGTACGCTGGGGTTCGAGCTCGTCGGGGGCGTGGACGAAGGCGGGGCCCACGGCCACCCCTTCCGAGGCGGCCACGCCCTCCAGGCGCGCGCCCGGCACGGTCTAATCCTCCTCCGAGGAGATCAGGCCAACCAGGGCCTCGACCGCCGCCTCCTCGTCCTCGCCCGTCGCCCTGACCAGCACGCTGTCGCCCTTTTTGGCCCCCAGGGCCATCAGCTTCATCAGGCTACGGGCATTCGCCTCCCTACCGTTCCTGGCGACGGTAACGTCGGATTTATAGCTCCGGGCTATCTTCACGATCTCCTTCGCCGGACGGGCGTGAAGACCGGCCTCGGGTACGACGACCACCTCTCTCTCGACCACCTGCTGCCCCTTCCTCCGTTCATGTACGCTGGCGTTCGTCCGGACGCCGGCGGTGGCACCTGCCTGTAGTTTCGCAGGCCGTCGGGGGGGACGCTTCCTGCGGGACGTGCGCCATCCCCTGTGATGGTGCCTCCCAACAACGGCTCCAGCAACTCCGGCTTAGGAAGGGGACTCCCGGCCCTTACGGCCTCGCCACGCGCATTCAACGCCGTTGTTTCAGCGTACGCGTGCGGGCGGGGTGATCCTGCTGAAACCGTCCTGAACGAGCCTACGGCCGATCAGGACGAGGGCCGCGCCCAGTGCGAGGAAGGCCAGGTCGAGGGCGAGACGGACGGGGCCGGGCGGCAGGCTGTCGAGCACATGGTGGATGCCGAGCAGGTGGTGGTCGATGATCCCCTCGACGAGGTTGAAGATTCCCCAGCCCATCAGCGCCGCGCCGACGAGCGTCCGGGCCGGCGGTAGGGTGTCCTCGGTTCGGGCGGCGCGCCACAGCAGCAGGACCCCCGCTATCGTGAAGACGTAGGTCATCGTGTGGAAGAGGCCGTCCCAGAGCGTGTTCAACTCTAGGCTACCGACGCTCGTCGGGGGGCTGGTCGCCGTCAGCATGTGGTGCCATTGGAGGACCTGATGAAGAAAGATGCCGTCGAAGAATCCGCCGAGGCCGAGGCCGAGGATCACGCCGGCGACGATGGGCCTGTTGGAGAACATGCCTCACCGTTTACCCGGGGCGCCCGACGGGTAACCCGGACGGCGGGTAGCTTCAGACCGGCCAGCCCTCCAGC
>JADDPR010000047.1:0-1024 GCA_016781775.1 Rubrobacter sp.
AAACGGCCACGCCAGCAGTGCCAGGAGTTGGCCGAGCGGCGTCCAGAGCATACCGGCCACGCTTGCCAGCGCGCCAAACACCATCGCATATGGCACGGCCGGCAGCATCAGCACATTGGCCAGCGGCGCGATCAGCGACAGCCGCCCGAAGTGGTATAGCAGGATCGGCAAGGACAGCAGCGAGGCGGCCAGGGTGGCCGTCAACGGTTCCACCGCCCAGGCGAGCCACTTCCAGCGAAACGGACGATGTGCACCGAGCACGCCCTCGATCGGGCGGGCAAACGCAAACAGACCGGCCGTGGCCAGGGCACTTAGTTGAAAGCCAATGTCCCACAGCACATGGGGATCGGGGAGCGTCATCGCGACACATGCGACCAGCAGGCTCGTCCATGCTTCACTTTCCCGATCCACCAGCGTTGCCACCACGGCGAGCCCGCCCATCACGGCAGCGCGCACCACCGACGGACTCGCGCCCACAAACAGCACGTATAGCACGATCAGCGGGCCGCTCACCAGAGCCGACCGTTTCCGCGCCACCTTGAACCTAGCCAGCAGCGCGGCGATGCCGGCGATGATGACCGAAATATTCCAGCCCGAGATGACCAAAATATGTGATGTTCCGGTCGCCGAGAACGCATCGAGGACATCATCTGGAATCGTCGACTGCACACCCAGCAAAATGCCCACCATCAAGGAAGCATGTGGTTCCCCAACGAGATGTAAGATGGTCCTCCGCGCATGGTCGTTTAATCCGAGCGTGGCACGCTGCCACCATGTCCCGGCTTCGTCAGTATCCGGGTGCACCGTCAGCTTCGGCTTGGACATCATGGCATAGATGCCGTGGCGTGCCAGGTACGCCCGGTAATCGAATTCATCGCCCGCTTTTGGTTGCTGAAGCCCGCCCATCACGGTGATGCGCTGGCCATAGCGCAGCTCGGGATGCGGCGCCAGCTTCAACAGCACACGCCCATGGACCTGGCGGGTATCCTTGCCCAGCGTCAACTCCGCAGCCGTGAGCACAGCC
>JADDPR010000047.1:1079-1996 GCA_016781775.1 Rubrobacter sp.
GCGGCCTCCTTACCAGCCCCACCAGCGTCTTGGCCAAGGTCATCTCGCCCATCCCGAAGACGCGCTTGAGGGCCGCGAAGCACACCTCCACCTGCTGCCTGACTGCGGGTCTGCGGTCGGCCCGCTCGGTCGCCAGGAGGACGCCGCACTCGGCCAACTCCTCCCCGAGAGCCCGGCTGCGGTAGGCCAGGTCCCCGAGGAGTCTGCGCGCTACGCTTCCCTCATCGAGCCCCGACCCCGCCAAGAGCTCACGTACGAGCTTCACGTCCGCGACGTTGGCCGCCGTCAGCTCGTAAGAGAGGGGAACGCGGCTTGTCGAGCAGAGGAGGTGCAGCTTCACCCCGTACACCGAGAAGGAGCCCCACTTCGCCCAGGCCGCCCCCGTCGAGGCCCTTCCCCAGCCCTCGTACGACTGCTTGACCTGCCTGGGGTGCAAAACAGAAAGCAGCGTCGAGTCCACGATCATCGTCTCGGGCTCGCCGACGAGATCGTCGAGGACAGCGCGGCGCAGAGGCTCGAGAAAGCGTCGAAGCTTTCGTGTCCTGCGGTGGAAGGAGGAAGGAGCGAGGCCGAGCACCCCGGGGAACAGGTGCGCGAGGAACCTCTCGGCGTCGCGCAAGAAGGAGCGTTCGCTCTCGACGCCGCGCAACTGCTGGAAGAGGGCGAGGGCCAAGACTTCGGAGTCCGAGAGCCGTTTGAGCGAAGCGTAGCGGTGGCGTTTCGGATTGAGGAGGCGGTAGGCGTCGTCGACGAGGCAGAACAGGACGATGATCGCCTCTTCCGTCCGGTCGAGCCGTGGAGTAAGGTGAGTGAGGGCCATCTATTGCTCCTTGTGGAGGGGAGTCGGATGGCCCTCGTTTTACTCTCAATCCACGCAACACTCATCTAGTCCTTTGGCATACTTTCGTTGCACGGTG
>JADDPR010000475.1 GCA_016781775.1 Rubrobacter sp.
GATGACGCTGCGAATCGCAACTGTCACTGTAGGACTAAGAGGTTGCGTCAACAGGTAGATTACGGCCGACGCCGGGGTCGTCCCTCCCAGCGGTAGTGAGTCCAGGCCCGTCGGACGAGTCTACGCACGACGATGACCACCTCGGAGAAGGCGATCCAGAAGTCGACGACCCGCCCTTGCCGCTCGGTGCACCACACCAACTTCTTGTGGGCGTTGTGCCAGGAGTTCGTGCGTTCTACGACCCAGCGTTTCGCGGCCTGTAGCGGAGCCGGCTTGCCCCTCTCGGCGATCGCACCGGTCAGGCCACGGGCCTCTAGCTTCTCGCGAGTGCTCTTCGAGTCGTAGCCACGATCCAGATGCACGCTCACCCGCTCAGGCAGCGGCCCCAAAGCCTCCAGGGCGTCCAGGGTCTCGTCCAGCAGCGGCGAGTCGTGGCGGTTGGCCGGGGCGGCGATGGCTCCGAGAGGGAGCCCGTCGGCGTCTACGACCGTCGAGCGCTTCATGCCCTGCTTTCCTCGATCTACGGGGCTTCTACCGGCCCGCTCACCGCCACAGGGGGCTTTGGTGATGCAGCCATCGCGGCCACGTCGGAGAGTTCCAGGCCGATGAGTCGGTCATAGACATCGAGCGCCATCTGCCGGAACGTGTCCATCACCCCGGAGTCGATCCACTCGTCGCGCCGACGGCGCAGCGTGGTAGCCGAGCAGGAGTCGTCGGCTATTCGCCAGTAGGCGCAGCCGAAGACCAGTACCTGCACGAGCTTCTCGAAGACCACCCTGTCGGGCACCCGTCTGCGGTGGCATCCCAGAGGGTGATCCATCCTTCTGGCGGGAAGTAGGGCGCAGAACTGCTCCCAGATGGGCTCGATGAGGTATGTTGGCAGAGCGGGCACGGGCTTTTGCTCCTTCATCGGGAGGCTTGGTAGCTCCCCAGATGATGAAGTAGCCCGTGTGTCCCACTTACACGCAGATGCGCCGCTCCCTATTGGCGCAAGCTCTAAGCTT
>JADDPR010000109.1 GCA_016781775.1 Rubrobacter sp.
GGTTACCGAAGTTGCCGTTGTTGACGACGAGGATCTTGTCGCCGGGCGAGAAGAGGTTCTGGATCGCCCCCTCGAACGCCCCCGTGCCGCTCGCCGCGTACGTGAAGACGTCGTTCTGCGTGAGAAAGACGCGCTTCAGGTTCTCGTTCACCCGGGTGAATACCTCGCCGAACTCCGGGGTCCGGTGATGTATGACGGGTAAGGCGCCCGCGGCCGATACCTCCGGTGGTATAGGCGTCGGGCCGGGCGACATCAGACGGTACTTGTTCATCATGGTCTTGGAGGTTTCCTCTCGTGCCGCGAACATCTGGATTAACCTCGCGTATTCTAGTAATTATCCGGCGCGATGGCTACATGCTGGCGCAGATCATGCACAAAGTGTTGCTATATGTTCAGCGCTTGCAAGCTTGGGGAAGGGCTTGGCCGCAGGCCCGGTCAAGCGGCACCCGGCGAGGCTCGGCCACTGAACGGCCTCGTTCCGCAGTCTACCCCCCGGGTAGTACAATTCCTTCGCTGCAAGGGTGAAAGGCGAGTCGCCGACGTTCAACGACCGGGCGAGGTGCTGCATGCAAACCGAAAGGGCAACGTGGGAGATCCGCCTGAGCAGTCCTCGCAATTCCTTCGGGATCACCGAGCTCCCCGGTTCTCGGCATAGGCGCTTGGATCATGGAACTCCGGAGAGAAACCAAGCGTGGTCGCCGTTCCCTCTCCCGGCTGGTGGCGTAGCTCGGACCGGGCGGGGGGTCTGCGAGTGAGGGTTCTCATAGCCGAGGACGACCCGGTCTCCCGTACCATTCTCCGGCACGTCGTCGAGAAGTTCGGCCACGAGTGCCTCGTGGCCGAAGACGGCGTACGGGCCTGGGAACTGTACAGGAGCACCCCCAGCGTGAACGTCGTTATAAGCGACTGGATGATGCCGGGCATGGACGGGCTCGAACTCTGCCGCATGGTGCGGCGGGAGAACCGCGACGAGTACACGTATTTTATGTTCCTTACGGCCCTCGGGGACAGGGAACATTTGCTGACCGGCCTGGAGGCGGGCGCCGACGATTACCTGGCCAAGCCGCTCGACCGCGCCGAGCTGCAAATGCGCCTTGTAGCGGCCTCCCGCGTCACGTCGTTGCATCGCCAGCTTACCGAGCAGAAAGCGGAGCTGGTGCAGAGATCGCGCCAGGCCGCCCTGGGTGAGTACGTGAGCGTTGCCCTCATCGAGAGCGGGAGCCTACCCGTGATCTTGCGGCGCTGCGCGGAGGCCATCGTCCAACACCTCGACGCGGCGTGCGTTCGCATCTGGACCTTCAACGACGAAGACGGCATATTGGAGCTTCAAGCCGGCGCGGGCGTCTCTTGCTTCCCCGATGGTCCGCTCGACCGCGTGGCGGTCGGGGAATCCGACATCGGCCTCGTCGCCCGCGAGCGTCGGCCACGATGGACCAACGACCTCCTCAACGCCCCTTGGATGAGCGGCAAGGATTGGGCCAGGAGGATCGGGGTCGTTGCCTTCGCCGGCCACCCGCTGACGGTCGAAGGCCGGCTCGTGGGGGTTTTGGGAGCCTTCGCCCGCGAACCGCTTGGGGAGGACGCGTTCAAGACGCTGGCCTCCGTCGCGGATACGATGGCTCAGGGCATCGAGCGTAAACGGGTGGAGAGGCAGCTCCGCCACCAGCTGGACTTCACCAGAGCGATTACGGACAGCCTGAGCTCCGGTCTTCTCGCGCTCGACGCCAAGGGCCGCGTCACCTTCATGAACCCTGCCGCCGAGCGGATGCTGGGATCGACGGAGTCGGAGTCGCTGGGCAAGGGCATCCGCGAGGTCGTCAGCCCTGCGCACGCGGACGCCTCCCCACCAGGGGAGCACCCGTTGCTGGAGAGCATGCGCACGGGGTGGACCCTCAGGGTGGACGACGACTCGTTCGGGCGCAAGGACGGGACGGTCTTCCCGGTGGCCTACACGGCCTCGCCGATCTTCGAAGACGGACAGGTGGTGGGCTCGGTGATGGCTTTCCAGGACATGACCAAGCTCAGGGAGGTGGAAGAGATGAAGCAGCAGTTCGTCTCGACCGTCTCGCACGAGTTGCGAACACCGCTGACCTCCATCAGGGGATACCTGGAAGCGCTCATAGAAGACGAAGCGGGACCGCTCAACGAAGAGCAGCGAGAGTACGCCGAGATCTCCTACCGCAACGCCAAGCGGCTGGAGATGCTCGTCGGTGATCTGCTAACGGTGTCCCGCCTCGACTCGGGCAGGCTCAATATGAACGTCGAGAGAATAGAGATCGACCGCGTCCTCCGCCAACTCGAAGAGGAGTTTCGTCCGATAGCGGAAGACAAGGGTTTGGCCCTCTCCGTCACCGCCGTATCCGGTCTCGCCGTAAACGGAGACCGCTTGCGCACCGTTCAAGTCCTGAGCAACCTGATCAGCAACGCCATCAAGTTCAGCCACTCCGGACGAGACGTCCGGGTCGGAGTCCGCCGTTCGGGCGAGCAGGTGATCGTCGAGGTCACGGATCAGGGGGGTCGGCATCCCTGCCTCCGAGCTCCCCCGATTGACCGAGCGATTCTTCCGCGCTTCGACGGCGAGAGACGTCCAGGGAACGGGGCTCGGTTTGTCCATCTCGAAGGAGATCGTCGAGCGACAGGGGGGCCGTCTGGAGATCGAGAGCGAGGAAGGAACCGGGTCGACCTTCAGGGTGATGCTGCCCGCGGCGGAATAGGCGCCCCGCACCAAGAACGAGTCCCAACCCGGGGCTATGCCACCTGCGTCGGGAATCTCGAAGAGATTCTCACGAGCCGGCCCCGAACTGCTAAAGCTTTTTTCTCAACGTGCCGACAATAGGGGTGCAGGCGCATAGGGCGCTGCGATAAAGGCAAACCCGTCGCGAGGCGGGGACGCAAAACCACGGGTCTCACGTAGACAGCCGGGCTACCGAACAGCGAGGAGCTGAAGATGCGTCGAATCATATTCCTGACGGCTGCCATTGCCACCGTGCTTATAGTCGGCCTCGGTGCCCAACCGCAGGAGGCTCTCTCCGCTACCGCCGTCAAGTCCGCCTCCGGCGACCTGGCGGCGCGGGTCAACTCGTTTGTCGGGACGATCCCCGGGAAGGGCACCGGGGCCTACGACGTCCCGACCTCCTCCGAGAGGGCGACCATGGCTTCGGCCTTCGATGCGATCGAGGCGGGCAACCTCTCCCGCGCCGCCTCCCTCGTGAACCCCCTCAAGTACGACGTCGTGCAGTACAAGGACACGGTCACCGGCCGGACCTCCGTAATGCTCGCCGAGCGGAGGAACGCGGACGGCTCCTGGCCCCACGCCTGGGGTTTGTACGTCTTCTCCCCCAAGGCGACCTCCGACACCTCCGTCGAGGTCGCCCACCCGGTCGCAGACTGGAACACCGAGGACGTCGGGGTCGAGACCTTCCGGAAGGCGAACGCCGAAGACCTGTTCGTCGCGGGGGCCCACCGGTACGCGAACTCCGACGGGTCGGCCGACGTGGCCCACGCCAGCGCGTCCGTCTTCGAGCAGATCCACAAGGCGGCCGTCGAGTCCGAGACGAAGGCCTTCCAACCCCACGGCTTCTCCCAGGCGGATCACCCAGACTACGGCGAGGCCGTCATCTCCGCTGGGACGGCTCCCACGCAGCTCGCTCAGGACGTCCACGGCGCCCTGCGCGGCGCCGGTTTCGACGCCCGCCTCTACGACGGCGTCTCCTACTCGGACCTCGGCGCGACGACGAACGTTCAGGGCAAGTCGGCCCGCGCGGTCGGGGCGGACTTCCTCCACGTCGAGACGATCAAGCCGATCCGCGACGACCCCGCCCGCAGGGCCCTCCTCGCCAGCACCCTCGCTGGGAAGCTCCGCTAGATGAGTGTTGCGAGGATTA
>JADDPR010000077.1 GCA_016781775.1 Rubrobacter sp.
CACTCCCGCTCCTTGAGGTTGAGATGCGGGCTGTAGCGCGCCAGCCAGATCGGGTGCAGCCACCCTTCGCGCTCGGCGAGGGCCGCGCGGCTGACCTTGCTCTTCTTGTGGGCCGGGCCGTTGTCCAGCACCAGGACCACCTCCCGCCCCGTCTCTCGGCGCCTCCGGTCGAGTACCTCCAGGTAGCGCAAGAAGCAAGCGCTGTTTTGCCCCTCGCACACCACCTCCACCCGCCCGCGCCCGAAGGCCTCCACGCTGCCGAACACCGTCACCCTGCGGTTGGTCCCCGCCGCCGGAAGCTTCGGCTGCTCGCCCACCCTGTGCCAGGTTTTGCTCAGGTGGGGGTTGGTCTCCAGGTGCGTCTCGTCCTGGTGGTGCATCTCGTAGCGCTCGGGCTCTTGCGCTACTTTTTTTCGGCCTCCTCGAGCTCGGCCTCGCAGGCGGCCACCTCCTCGGGGTCCCTCAGGTGCGAGAGCGTGTGCTTGGGACGCCCGCACCGGAAGCGCATCCCCCCGAGCAGCACCCGCAGCCAGCCGGGGGCTATCCTTACGCCCGTCGTCCGCTCCAGGTACGCGCCGAGCCGCTCGCTGGTCCACACGTCGAAGCCGAGCCCCAACTCGCGCGGCGGTGTTTCGAGCGCCTCCTCCAGCGCCCCCAGGTAAGCAGCGTCGGCCACGACGGGACGCCCCGAGCGAGGGGCGTCGGCCAGCGCCCCGGTCCCGCCGCCCCTGGCGAACGCGCCCAACCAGCGGCGCACCGTGCGCGGCGTGCGCCCGCTCCAGGCGGTTATCTCGTCGAGGTCGCGGCCCAGATCGGCGGCCTTGACCATCTCCAGGCGCTCGCGCACCCGAGGGGGGAGGTCCTCCCGACGCAACGCCGCGCGCACCTCCTCGCGCTCTTCGGGGCTCAACCGCAGAAGCGGTTCGTCGATCCCTGGCATTCCCTGGCTCACCTCCACTTCTCGTAGAGGCGCAGCGTAACTTACGGCGCACAAACTTACCAGCGGATACT
>JADDPR010000493.1 GCA_016781775.1 Rubrobacter sp.
CTCCACGCGATGGTCACCGACCGCGACATCATCGCGCGGGTGGTGTCCGAGGGGCGCGACCCAAGCTCGGTGACGGTGCACGACATCGCCACGCACGAGCTCGTCACGATCGGGCCCGACCAGGACGTGGACGAGGCGCGCCGGCTGATGGAACAGAACCAGCTGGACCGCATCCTGGTGGTGGAGGGGGAGAGGCTCGTGGGCATCGTCTCCGAGGCGGACCTCCGCTCCGACGAGGGGCCTTTGGCCTGACCACGCTCGACCACCTACCAAGCCGGGGGCCTTCGGGGCCTCGCCCCCGTGTTTGGCCTCCGTTCCGTCGGGCCACATATCGGATAAGCAACAAGCTGGGGTTTAGGGAGGAAGATAAGCATGAGCGTTGCGAGAGTCACCGAGTTGAGCGGCACGTCCGAGACTAGCTTCGAGGAAGCTATCAACGAGACCATATCCCGCGCCACCCAGACGCTGAGGGGCGTGGAGGGGGCTTGGGTGAAGGACATGAACGTCCTGATAAGCGACGGCCAGATCAGGGGCTACAAGGTCAACTTGGCGATCACCTTCGTGCTGGAGGATGGCGCCTAGAGCATAGCCAACGAACTAGACGCACCACCCGGCCGGGGTCCTTCGGGGCCCCGGCTTTTTCGTGCGCCGCCGATACCCCCTCCCGTTACGCCCGGTTAGGCTCTACCCGCCGGCGTTACGAGATCAATGCAACGGGCGTTCTCTTTCCGAGAAGACCGCGTTCTCGACCACCCGATCAAGCATGTTTGAGCGTTACAAGCTCGCCCGTCCGGAGGACCTCCATGGGGTTGTTTTTCGAGAACGGACGCTTGCGGCAACTCGCTGAATACCTCGGGGCCTCGGAGGGTAGGGCACCGCGTAGGGGAGGTGGGCAACCGTGCCTTTCGTGGTCCTGGCGATCCTGTCGGTCTTCGTGGTCCTGGCGGTGGTGGCGGCTGCCTACTACCTGACCCGACGCTGGTGACCCCCGGGGCTATCCCTTGCAACCGCTCGCGACCCCGGCTGCACGGTTATGCAGCCCGGCGCTTGTCTAGCCTTTCGGTAGACAACACGGGGTACCAGTAGCAGTCGAACCGAGCGTGTCGATCTTAATAAGGGTTAACTTGCGATCCCGTCGACATTCGGGACAAATGGCTCGACAACTCACATCGGAACCCTCGCGCGCCGCTCCCCGGGTCAAAATCTCCCCAATGCACGATGATGTGTACCATCGTGCATTCGCGACGGGGTGTTCTTCGGTTTCGGCGAAGGGGTCACAGGCCGCTTTCGGTGACGCGGGTATTTCGGCGAGGGCGAGGATTGTAGACTCGGTCGCCTTTCGAGTTACGCCACGGCAGCAGATCGGCCGGTGCGGGGCGGTCTTCGGGTCAAGACCTCGACGGAGGAAAAGTATGCGCCAGGCGCGGTGAGTCGGCTGGTGAGGATGGACGATAGGCGTTTGGACCATCATCGCACCGGGGGTGTGCTCAGCAAATTGCGGCACATCCTCGCCGGTACGACGCGGATGTGCCCGACTGCCTCAGTTGCTGATCCTGTACCCCTCGCCGCAGGTGATGCCCTCGCGGCATACGGCGGAGTAGTTGGGCGCGACGAAGCCGAACCTGTAGACCCCGCCCGCTCGCACGCCGGGGCGGCCGAGGAAGTGGTGGTAGACCGCCTGCAGCCCCCTCCCGCCGTAGGGGGAGCCGTCGGGCTTGTAGCTCGGGTAGCGGTAGAAGGCCTGGTGGGTGTGGACCTCGCCCACCGGGATCGACGGGTCGCCCGTGTTGCCGGCGTAGCCGATCACGGTGTCGGCGTTGACCACGGCGCCCGGGCGGATCCCGTAGTTGAGGGCGTTCAGGTGGGCGGTCATGCTCACGTACTTCCCGTCGCTGGACCGGATGACCACGAACACGCCGTAGTTGGCGTGGGAGTAGTTGCGCCCGGCGAACGTGACGGTCCCCTTGGAGAACGGCGAGAAGACGTAGTCGCCGCGGTTCAGGGGGTAGTCGACGGCGTAGAAGTCGTTGGTGTAGTACGTCGAGGCGCACCGGCCGTAGCCCAAGGAGCCGTGGGTGTATTGCCCCCAAAAGTTCGGCCGGCCGATCAGGGTGAAGCCCGTCGCTATGCCGTCGGAGGAGGAGGGGTTGGCGCCCCAGCCGTGCTGGGTCTGGAAGTAGAAGGTGCTCGTCGCCCTCCAGCACCCTTCCGAGATCTGGTACTCCCCGTACACCGGCACCGAGGCCGCCGACGAGGAGGCCGAGGAGGAGGCGTAGGACATCGACGCGAACGTCATCTTCGGCCCCGACGAACCACCGCCGGGCCCTCCGGCGGCCGCCGCCTTCGCCGCCTTCGCGCGCGCCTCCCGCTCGGCCTTCGAGGGCCCGGAGTTGCCCTTGCCGCGGTGGGACTCCGCCTTCTTGCCGTCCTCGAGGCCGAGCGAGGCGACCGATTTGGAGGGCTTCTCGAACCTCAGGGTCGAGAGCAGCTCCCTCTCCTCGGGCCCGAGGCCCTCGCCGTAGACGTTGATCTGGTAGACGGAGCCTTTCGCCTCGGCGTACACCTCGACCGAGGGGGTGCTCCCCGGGATCGGGCCGACCGCGACGCCCTTCGTACCCTCCTCGCCTACGACCACCTCCTCGCGCTCCATCTTGACGTCCGGGTGCTCGGCTATCCTCTCGCGTACCCTCGCCTCTACCCCTCCGGGCCCGAGGCCGTCGTAGGCGCGCGCCACGCGCACCACCGGCGTCCCGCCGTCGGCGGAGTCCTTCGCGCCGGGTCCGGCGGGCCGCCACAGGGTGTAGCCGTACGTCTCGTCGTACGTGTAGCGCTCGCGGTCGACCACGAGGTCCTCCGGGTGGGCTATCGAGGCCCCCACCGCCGCGTCTTCGGTCCTCTCGGTCGGCGGCGCCGCCTCCGGCTTCGCCCCCACGCTCCCCGCGCCTGATCCCCACGCCCCGACGACCGCGACCGAGCATAAGGCCACGAAGACCAGCACCTTCTTGGTGGCACGCATACACTTCCCCCCCGTACGATTCCCGTGCTCCTGCGACGAAAAGCGCCATTATGCACCAGCGGGCCGGGTTCTTGTAGCAGAGGTTGCCGTTGCTCGGCCGCGCCCCGTCGCCGACGCGACGCCGGCGCACGTCGAGGAGGCGGCCCGCCGGGGTAGGAACCCCTGCCTCTGAGCACATCCCAAGCGTTGGGAACCGTATCGAGGACGATATTAAGAAATATCAAGATCGACGCGTTCGGTTCCGCCACTACAGCCTCCCCAACACGGAGGCCTTGGCCCGTCCAAACGTGTTCGGATCAGCCCCCGAGGATGCGCAACCACCACGGCCGCCGGGCCGTCTCCTCCGCCTCCTGCCTGGCCGTCTGAGTCTCCGCGGTCCCGTCCCGGTCCTCCATCCCTTCCGGCGTCTTCGGTGTCTGTTTCGTAGCTTGTGGCGCGTCCTGTGGGGCCTCAAGCTCTGGCGTACGCCTATGGCCGGAAAAGAGCGTTCCGGGCAACTGCCTTGCTACGCACCCTCGACGCCGGGTTCACCCCTCGCGGCGCCGCGCGCGACCGTCTACAATGCCGACCGTTACCCGGTGCCCCACCTCACCCGCACCCACTTTTCTCTCCGGGGCACCGGGCCCTCCCTACCCCCCGAGGACGAAGCGAAGCCACCACGGCCGCCTCGCCCTCCGTGCGCCCCTCTGAGGCCCCGCCCCGCCCTGCTGGGGTTCGGTGCCGCCCGGGGTAGCCGGGACCGTCTCGGGGGCGTCTCGTGGATCTCGTGGGGCTTCTAGCTGAGGGGGTAGGCGTTCTATCAGGCCCGCGATGATGTGGTCCTTGCGGCGGCTTTCTTTTATCGGGAGGGTTGCAGA
>JADDPR010000387.1 GCA_016781775.1 Rubrobacter sp.
TCTTGCGCTCTTGGTCTCTTGCACGCCGTTCTCCGTTCTCCTCTCCGAACTCCGCCTGCGCCGTCTCGAGGACGCGCGTCCTCAGACGCCTCCCGGGTCGTAGGCTCCATGTCTTCGACCCTCACGCCGAGGTTGGGGCCTCCGAACCGCTCCTCGTCCTCCATCCGCTTGACGAGAGCCTCCCGCGTGCCCGGCAACGGCCGGAGCATGAAGTCGTCGAACTCGGGGATCAGAAGGGGCAGCTCGTAGTAGCGCGCGTTGTGGAAATAGGCGACCTTCGGCCAGTCTCCGAGGTCCTCGCCCTCCGAGATGAGGCGTAAAACGGCCTTCGGGAACTTCCTGGAGACGCCGGCGAGGATGCCGAGGATCTGGTCCCGGTCGTCGTTGCCGTTTTCGCCCTCGTCGGCCTGGAGGACGCCGTCGGCGAGGATGATGGCGTAGCCCACGGAAGAGGTGAGCGGGTCGATGTCGTTCCAGGTGCGCTTGATGCTCCGGGGATCCTCGCCGTTGGGCTCGACCCGAGCCCAGTAGGCCACGTCGTAGGTCATGCGTGCGCTCCGATCTGCTTGTCTTCCAGGTTGCTTTTCTCGTCGGGGGTTAGGTCGAACAGCTCGTCCATGCGCTCCACGAGGTCGAGCCTGGTCGAGTAGAGGAACGCGTCGGCGGTCTGGAAGCCGCCGATCTCGAAGTCGGAGGCGTAGCTTGCGGCGTGCTCGGCGTTGAGGTTGGCCTCGATGGCGCG
>JADDPR010000137.1 GCA_016781775.1 Rubrobacter sp.
GCGGGGGGAGCGGCGCCCCATGCGCGCGTCGAAGCCGCGCACCGAGTCGACGAACGCTCCAAACTCGCCGCCGCGTTGGGCCGCGCCTCCCAGGGCGGGGTAGGAGCCCTCGTGGAAGACGAGGGGCCCCTTGCGCGAGTCGCCCATGTGGACTGCGACGACGCGTCCGAGAAAGAGGCCGTGGTCGCCGCCGGGGTAGACCGTCTCCAGCTCGCACTCGATCGCGGCCATCGCCCCCGCCGCGAGCGGTGCCCCCGTAGCGCCGAACCCGCCGCCCAGGGAGTTCACCGCGGGCAGGCCGCTGGAGCGCTCGGGCGACGAGAAGAGCCGGCTCAAACCCTCCTGGTCGGCGGCGAGCAGGCTGACGGCGTAGAAGCCCTCCTCCCTGATGCGGCCGTTCAGCCTTGCGTCTTTGTGGATGCTCACAAGAAAGAGGAGCGGGTCGAGGGAGACGGAGAGCACCGCGTTTGCCGTCATCGCCTCGGTCCCTTCGCCGGTCCCGGTCGTGACGACGCTTACGCCCGTGGGGAAGAAACCCATGGCGGCCCGTAGGGACGCCGCCTCCGCCGGGCGCGTCTCCCAACCGTGTTTCTTCAGGTCCTCTCCTGCCGGCAACTCTTCGTCCCTTCCGTCTCGTCGATGGTTGAAGCTACTATGCGCCGGATTCTTTCACAAGGCTCCTATCCACGCGCAACTTCTCCGGCCACCAGCGCTCCACGGTCTGCGTGTCCGAGCCGTACCAGCGGCTCCCGGAGGGACCGTACAAACGCCCGTGGTAGACGCCGTCTAGGACGAGGTGCTCCGCTCCTTCGAGCAGGGCCGAAGGGACCGGCACCAACCCGTCGCCCTCCACGCGCCCATCGTCGACGAAGCGTTCGTACCGCCTCCGGGCTCCGTGCGAGGAGGCCCCGTCGACCGCCGAGCCGGCCACGCTGAGATAGCGGATGCTCTCGTGCAGGGCGCCGGGGAAGAGACCATTTACCTCGGTTATCGAGGCCAGGGGACCCCGCCCGGTTACGTTGTGAGGGGTGCCCAAAGTGACGAGGTGGCTCACGCGGCGGTGGCCCGAGTAACGGCGCCCGCCGTAGGGTGGATCGCCCCCTATGTAGACACGCGAGAGGATGCCGCCCGCCGAGACGCCGACGAGGACGGCCCTCTCCGCCTCACTCTCCAGAAGAGCCCGGTCGACCGTGGTCGCCACCTCGAAGACGATCTGACCGTAGCCACGCAAGCGCGCAAGCGCCCAGTCGAGCGGCGTGACCGGGACGACCTGAACCTCGGAGCCGGAAAGGTCCGCAAGAATCCCGGCGAGCCGCCGGAACTGCACCGGCCACGCCATATACCCGCCCACGATCACGATAGGTCCACCCGCCATGAGCCGATTATAAAGCCCGTCGGCCCGTCAACCGGCATGCTTGTACCGAGCCCTCGTAGTGGGCGCGAGGACCGGGCGGACGGAGGGGTGCAGCCCTCTGGGCAACACCAGGCGAGCAGAAGCTTCGCAACAAGGGCCGAAATGTTGGAGGGCTACAAAGCGAAGCTTTGTTTGATCCCATCGAGGGCGAATTGGACGGCGAGGGCGGCGAGTAGGACGCCCAGGACGCGGGCGAGCACGTTGGCGCCGGTCTCGCCGAAGACCTTCATCACGCGCGGGGCGAGGAGGAGGGAGGTGAGGGTCATCAGGAGGACCAGGAGGAGGACCCCCAGGAACGCTGTCACCTCGAGGGGGCCGCCGCCACCGGCGTAGAGGAGGACGGTGGTCAGGGAGCCGGGGCCGGCGATGAGGGGGACGGCGAGCGGGAAGACGGAGACGTCGTCTTCGCCCCCCTCGTCGGCAATCTCTTCGCCTCCTTCGGTGGCGCGGCGGACGCCCGAGGGGCGGCCGAAGATCATGTCGAGCGAGAGGATGAAGAGGAGGGCGCCCCCGGCGATCCTGAACGCCGGAAAGCCGATCCGAGAGCGCCGAGGAGCGTCTGGCCCACGAACGCGAAAAGAAACAGGATGGCCGCCCCGAGCATCGTCCCCCGGATCGCGGCGTCGCGTGCGTACCCGGCTGACCTCCCGCGGGTGAGGCCGACGAAGATCGGCGCAAGCCCCAGAGGATCCACGACGACGAGGAGGGTGACGAAGGCGTTGAATACGAACTCGGACACCGCAAGATTATAGGTCCGGGAGGCAGCGGCGGGCACCGGGCTTGTCTCCAGTCGGCGTCTCCTGTACCTTCGGGTCGTGGAAGTTTTTCGAACTCCCGAGGAGCGGTTCCTTCGCCTCCCCGGGTTCCCCTACGAGCCGCGGTACCGGGAGTGGCGGGGGATGCGGCTCGCCCACGTGGACGCGGGGGACCCCTCCGCCGCGCCGATCGTGATGCTGCACGGCGAGCCGACGTGGTCGTATCTGTGGCGCAAGGTGATGGAGCCCCTGATCCAGGGTGGACACCGCTGCGTCGTGCCCGACCTTCCCGGCTTCGGACGCTCCGACAAGCCGACCGACGACTCGTGGTACTCCTACGACAACCATACCGAGGCGATCGTCGCCCTCTTCAAGGAGTTGGATCTTCGGGACGCGACGATCGTCGTGCAGGACTGGGGCGGCCCGATCGGGCTACGCGTCGCAACGACGGAGTGTCCGGAACGCGTGAGCCGGATAGTTGCCATGGACACCGGCGTCTTACGGGTTACCAGCAGATGCCCGTGGCCTGGCACGTCTTCCGAAAGTTCGTAGAAAAGATCCCGGACGTACCGGTGCGGCGCCTGGTGAAGGCTGGCTGCAAGACGACGCCCCCGGAGGAGGTACTCGACACCTACGAGGCGCCGTTCCCGAACAAGGAGTCCAAAGCAGGGGTGCGGGCTTTCCCGCCTATGATACCGCTCTCGCCCGACGCCCCGGGTGCCGCGGCCGGGCGGGCCGTCGCCGAGGCCCTCGCCTAAGACACCAGGCCCATGCTGCTACTCTGGGCCGACTCGGACCCGGTGCTGCCGCTCAAGAGCGCCGGGAGAGCGGCGCAGGGGTTGTTCCCGAACGCCGATGGGCTGACGGTCGTGGAGCAAGCCGGCCACTTTTTGCAGGAGGACGGAGGCGAGCGCATAGGCGCCCTGGTCGCTGGCTGGCTGAACCCCCGCTAGAGGCCGCCTCTACGGATTGCTGGCGACCGGCCCCGAGGGAGCGGGCTGCGTCCTCCAACTCTCACGCAAGGCCTGCGCCCTCTCCAAAGTCTTCTCACCGATCCCCACGCGTTCGGCCTCGCCGTAGCGCTCCGCGACGGCACCAGAGAGTGCCTCCATCACGGCCGGCACGCCCACACTCGGCAGGTCGGCGACGCTCCCGGGGCGAAAAGGGAGGCCCAGAGCGCCGTAGAAGCGCGCGAGGACGTGCCCGAGCTCCGCCGTCTGGGCGACCAGAACGAGCGCATCCATCCTGGCGGCCCTGCGCGTCACCCGCTGGGCGAGCCCCGCCACCTTGAACCCCCCCGACCCACCGACCCGGACGGAGTAAGCTCCGGGACAGAACTCGCCCTCGACCTCGCCGGGCTCCGCCTCGACGCCGACCTTCTTTATCGCCTCCACGACGATCTCCGCGCCCTCCGTGTACCGCTCGTAGAGCCCGTGGCGCATGTCCTCGACCGGGAAGGTGATGGAGAACGAGATGGAGCCCTCGTTCGCGGCGACCGCGCCGCCGCCGGAGTTCCGGATGAGTACCGGGAAGCCGTCCTCCTCGACGAGCCTTACGGCCTCGGGGAAACCGCGAAGCCGAGTCTCCGGGCGCGTGGCGCCGACGTAGCGGGAGGAGCTCCACAGGAGCGTGGTGGGGCCCCGCTTCCCCGCGGCGACCTCTTCGAGGACGGCCTGCTGGAGGCCGAAGCCGT
>JADDPR010000521.1 GCA_016781775.1 Rubrobacter sp.
GAGCAGGGCATCGACGTCGCCGCCGCGGACCTCGACCTTAGCCGTTCCCTCGCCCGCCCCTACACCTTCGAGAAGGACCCGCGCGGGCACTTCGGGCTGGTCGCAGACCGGGGGCGCGGGGTCCTCGTCGGGGCGTGGGCGGTCGCGCCGCAGGCCTCCGAGTGGATCCACCAGGCGACGCAGGCGATACGGGCCGAGATCCCCATCGAGACGCTCGTGGACGGGGTGGCGCAGTTCCCTACCTACTCGGAGGCGTACGTGAAGGCGCTCGAGCGGCTGGAGCTCTAGCCGACGCGAAGGGGAAGGGCGCGGTGGGCCGTCAGGGCCAGGATGCCGAGCGGCCCACCGCGCCGAAACGACGGAATGGTTGTCCGTAAGAGAAGGAGGTAGCACGTGCAAATGCGAGAGGCGATCTCGGACATCGGGGTAGGGGTGATTGGCGGCTACGTGGGCACCAAGGTGATGGAGCCCGTGTCGATGAAGCTCTACGAGCTCGAGTCCGAGGAGGACCGCAAGCGCGAGGACGAGGTCAGGCCCGGCCCGCCCTACCTGATCGCCGCCAGGAAGATCACCGAAGGCTTGGGGCTGGACTCTCCGAGGAGCAGCTCGAGAAGGTCGCCACGTACGTCTTCCACTACGGTTTGGGGATGAGCTGGGGGCCGCCGTACGCCTTCCTCAGGAGGCGGACAAGCCTCGACCCGGTCTCGGCCGGGTTGCTGACGGGAGCTTTGATGTCCCTCATCGTGGACGAGGGGATGACCCCCCTTTTCGGTTTCAGCGCCCCCAACCGCGACTACCCGCTCTCCACGCACCTTCGGGGCTTCGCCGCGCACCTCGCGTTCGGGCTGGGCGTCGCCGCGACGGCCGAGACCATCTACTGGCTCGGGCGCAACGGAAGGTAAGGGGCTCGAAAGATGGACGCGATGGAGCGGTGTATCGAGGGCATGGGCTCGATGATGGGCGGGATGGGTTCGATGGGCGGAGGGATGATGAGCCTGGCGCTTCTGGCGGTCGCCCTCCTCCTGTTCGTCTGGGTGCTCGGCCTGGCGGCCCTCGGCACTTTAGTCGTCTGGGGCGTAAGAAAGCTCTCCGGCAGGTAAGCCGACGTGGCCGGAGGGGCTATTTCGCACCGAAGATCCTTTCCGACCTCCGGTCCCGCCCCAGGGGCTTGCAGTTATTCGTTTTCACGAATATGATTATATCCACACAATCGTATGCGTTTAGTTGGGAGTGAGCGATGGGCGAGCAGAGCGCGAGGATGAGCGTCGAGGGGATGACCTGCGGGCACTGCGAGGTGGCCGTCGGTCGCGCGCTCGAAGGTGCCGGGGCTCTACGAGCGGAGGCGGACTTTCGCCGGGGGGAGGCCGTGTTCGACCTTCCGACGGAGGTCGACGTCGAGGCCCTCGGGCGGGCGGTCCGGGAGGCGGGGTACGAGCCGGGGACGGTCGAGAGGATAGGGCGAGAGTCGAAGCTCGTCCGTAAGGGCGAGGGCGATTATGACTACGACCTGGCGATAGTGGGCTCCGGCGGGGGCGCTTTCGCCGCGGCGATTAGGGCCCTGGGGCTGGGGGCGCGGGTCGTGATGGTCGAGCGCGGGACGATCGGGGGCACGTGCGTCAACGTCGGCTGCGTGCCGAGCAAGACGCTCCTCAAGGCCGCGGAGACCTACCACCGCGCGGGGCGCCACCCCTTCGAGGGGATAGAGACGAAGGCGGGGGCCGTGGACTACGGCGCCCTCGTCGCGCAGAAGGACGGGTTGGTCTCTGACCTGCGCCAGGAGAAGTACGCCGACCTCGTAGACGAGTACGGCTGGGAGTTCGTCGAGGGCGAGGCCAGCTTCGAGGACGAGGAGACCCTGCGGGTCGACGAAAGGACCATCAGGGCGGGGGCCTACGTCGTGGCCACGGGCGCCCGTCCGGCGGTCCCGGAGGTCCCCGGCCTGGAGGAGGTCGGCTACATGACCAGCACGACGAGCATGGAGCAGGACCGCCTGCCGGGCTCCGTGCTGGTGATCGGGGCGGGCTACGTCGGCCTGGAGCAGGGGCAGCTTTTGAGCCGCCTGGGGAGCCGCGTCACCGTGATGCAGCGGGGTACGAAGCTGCTGCCGAACCAGGAGCCGGAGGTCTCCGAGGCGGTGCGCGAGGGGCTCGAGCGCGAGGGGATCGGGGTCCTCACCGGCGTCAGGGTCGAGCGCGCCGAGAAGGCGCAGGACGGCAAGAAGCGCCTCCACCTCACCGTGGAGGGCGAGGAGCGGGTTCTGGAAGCCGAGGAGATCCTCGTCGCCACGGGCCGCAAGCCGAACGTGGAGGAACTCGGCTTGGAGAGGGCCGGCGTCGAGCTCGACGAGCGGGGCGCGGTGCGCGTGGACGATAGTCTCCGGACGACCAACCCTAAGGTCTGGGCGGTCGGGGACGTCACCTTGGGTCCGCAGTACGTCTACGTCGCCGCCCACGAGGGGGCGATGGCCGTGGACAACGCGCTCTCCGGGGAGGGCAAGACCCTCGACTTTAGCGCCCTCCCCGGCGTGATGTTCACCGACCCGCAGGTGGCGACCGTCGGGCTCACCGAGGCCCGGGCGAGGGCCAAGGGACGGGAGGTTGAGGCCTCCGTACTTCCCCTGAAGGCGGTGCCGCGCGCCCTCGTCAACCGCGACACCCTGGGCGTCGTGAAGCTCGTGGCCGAGAAGGGTACCGGCTGTCTGCTCGGGGCGCACGTCGCGGCGGAGAACGCGGGCGAGGTGATCTACGCCGCGACGCTCGCGGTAAGGTTCGGCCTCACCGTCTCCGACCTGGCCGACGGCTTCGCACCCTACCTGACGATGTCCGAGGGCCTCAAGCTCGCGGCGCAGACCTTCAGGCGCGACGTCTCGAAGCTCTCGTGCTGCGCGGCGTAGGCGAGACCGCAGGCCATACGAGGAGAAGGAGGAGGACGTGAGCTACGAAGATCTTCGGATACCCGAGGAGCTGGGCAAGAGCGTGCGGGAGGCGGTGGGGATACCTCCCCGAAAGCACGAAACGCTGGGGGAGTTGGTCGCCGCCGTCGCGATCGAGCGGGGGGCGCCCCGGGCCGAGGACCTCGTCTCCGACAGGCCGACCCGCCACGAGGTCAGGGCGGGCGGGGAGACGATGCACACCCATTGCTTCCTCGACGCGCTCATGCTCCCGTTCGCCCTGAGCGGCGAGCCGGTGGAGGTCCGCTCCGAGGCCCAGACCGGCGGCGAGGTGACGGCACTCGTCGCGGAGGAAGGCGTGGAGGCTTGGCCGGCGGGCGCCGTGGTGTCGTTCGGCGCGGCGAAGGCGGCGGACGGACGCGTCCATGCCAGCCTCTGCCCGTTCCTGAACGCCTTCCCTTCCCGAGCGGAGTACGAGCGATGGGCACGGCAGACGCCGGAGGCCGTCACCGTCGCGCTACCCGCGGACGAAGCGTTCGTCCTCGGCCGCGACTGGGCCGGCGAGGGATCGACGGTTTCCGCGGAGGGCTTCGGGTGCTGCTGAGAAAGATGGGCCGAGGAATCGAGGAAAGGATCGAACGATGCCAGACAAGGCCGCCAAGGTCGAGGAAGCTCCGCCGCTGGCCGGGGCCGTCGTCGGCAGGGACAGCGCGGACATGAGGGTCGCGGCCAAGCTCTTCGACGGGTTCGCCGACCCCACGCGGATGTCCATCCTCGCGCTCCTCGCACGTAAGGGCGAGATGAGCGTCTCCGAGCTGGTCGAGGCGGTCGGCGCCTCGCAGCCCAGGATGTCGGTGCACCTACGCTGTCTGGCGTGGTGCGGCTACGTCAGGGGCCGGCGCGAGGGGCAGCGCGTCTTCTACGCGATAGCCGACGAGCGGGTCTTAGGGATCCTGAGGCTC
>JADDPR010000136.1 GCA_016781775.1 Rubrobacter sp.
ATCCGTGCCCGCTTTACTCACACAAGCTCTCCCTATTGACGGAAGCTGCTAAGGCACCTCTTTGGGATAACCTACCACGCCGCGTACCGGAGCGCCGCGCGCTTGAGCTCGTCGCTTCGCAAGCCGACCCATCTCGCGGATGTGTTCTCGCATCCTCGAGCCTCCTTCCGTGTCGGCGGGCGTCTCGAAGGTCGAGGCGATTCTCCCCGGCTCAAAGAAGCGCGCCCGCATTCTCGTAGAGGACGAAGAGGGCCATCGCGACCAGGAAGGCGGCGAACGACTTCTTGAGCGCGTGCTGGGGGACGTACCGCACCAGGTAGGCGCCGGCGAAGCTCCCGGACACCGCCAGCGCGGCGAAGATCGACAGAAGGCCCCATCGGCTCTCCGCCTTGCCGAGGTACCCCGCGAACCCGGCGAAGGAGTTCATCGCGATGACGAGGAGCGAGGTCCCGACCGCCGCCTCCATCGGGACCTCGCCCAAAAGCACCAGGGCGGGCACGATCAGGAACCCGCCTCCCACGCCCACCAGGCCGGTCGAAACCCCGACCCCCATCCCGGGTGCTGCGAACCGGAGGAGCAGCCGCGCGGTGGAACCGTCCGAAGAGGGCTCTTTGCTTTCCTCACCCGGTCCGTCGTCGCGGAACACGAAGAAGGCGGCGGCCAGCATCGCCGCGCCGAACAACGAGAGCTGCGCCGCGCCGCTCAGGAAGCCGGCCAGATGCGCCCCCAGGTACGCCCCCGCCGCGGCGATGGGCCCGAAGACGAGCGCGACGCGGAGCCTCACGCGGCCTTCCCTCCAGTGCTCGGCGGCCCCGAAGACGCTCGTCAGCCCGACCACGGCGAGGCTCGCCGCGACGGCTTCCTTGGCGCCGAAGCCCAAAGCGCACACGAGGATCGGCACGGCGAGTATCGATCCGCCGCCTCCCAGGAGGCCGAGCGCGAGCCCCATCACGACCGCCGGCAGCAGGCCGAGGAACGTCATCGGCACCTCCTCCGACGCGGGTTCGAGGCGTCAGTCTCCCTCGACGAGCTCGATCCCCTCCCCGGCGAGCATCGGGACGCCGCCATCGGCGACGTGCTCCACGTTGTGCACGCCGGACCTCTTCAGGAGCGAGGCGGCCAGGGCGCTGCGGACCCCGCTGCCGCAGACCACTGCCAGCGGCTTGTCCTCGCCTCGCACCTCGTCGGGGATCCCATCGCGCAGGCTTTGGTAGGGAACGTGGATCGAGCCCTCCACGTGCCCGGCCTCCCACTCGGCCGCGCTCCTGACGTCGAGGACGGTGACCTCCTCGTCTCGGAGCTTCCGGGCGAGGCCCGCTACGTCGATGGCGGGGGTCGTTCCGGCCTCCAGCCCGCTCGCGCGCCAGGCGGCCATCCCGCCGGCGAGGTAGCCGCGTATGCGGCGGAACCCCACGGCCTCTAGCATGCGGGCCATGGCCTTCGCCTCCTCGTCGCCGTCGGCGGCCACGATCACCTCGCTCTCGGGGTCGACCATCCACGCGGCGCGCGTGCCTACCCCCGTCTGGTTGGTGGTGACGTTGATCGAGCCGGGGACGTGGGCCGCGTCGAACTCCCTCTGGTCGTGGCCGTCGATCAGGACGGCGCCGGCCCCGACGAGCTCCTCGACGCGCTGGGGCAAGAGGGGCGTAGGCGGGGCGGTCTCGGTCAGTAGAGGACCGCGGTTGAGCTCCACGATCCGCTCGAAGTTGGGCGGCTGGGGGGTGAGCTCTGCGGTAAGGGTCTCGACGAACTCGTCCTCGTCCTCGTACCGCAAGTAGTCGTTGTAGCGCCGCTCGAAACCGATCGTCGAGTCCGGCTTGCGGCTCATGTTGGCGCCGCCGCACAAGGAGCCGCCTATGTGCCCCGGCCTCACCTCCACGAAGCCTTCGAGCTCTTTCAGCTTGCGCAAGGAACGGAACAGGCCCCGCGCGCCCTCCTCGGCCTCGACGGCGAGGTCCGGGCGGGCAAGGTCTCCGACGAAGAGCGAGTCCCCGGTGAACAGGACCCAGGGCTCCTCGCCCCGGCTTGCGTCCTCCAGGGCGAACGCGAGGTGCTCGGGCCGGTGGCCGGGGGTGGCCATGGTCCTGATCCGCGTCTTTCCGACCTCGATCACGTCGCCCTCTTCGAGCGGCTCGTGCTCGTACCCGACGCCGGCGTCTTTGGAGACGTGGATCTTCGCCCCGGTCGCTTCCACGAGACGCCCCTTGCCGGAGAGGTGGTCGGCGTGGTTGTGGGTCTCTATGACGTGGGAGATCCGAAACCCGTTCTCCTCGGCTATCTCGAGGTACTCCCCTATCTCCCACTTCGGGTCTATGATCGCCGCCTCGCCGCCGTCGGCGACGACGTAGGACGCGCAGCCCAGGTCCTCGTTCAGGACTTCTCGGAAAAACACGGCGATCAGCCCCTGGCGAGCTCGTCGACCACGCGGGTGAGGTCCTCCCGGACCCGCTCCGCGATGGAACCGAGCTCATCGTTGCCGACGACGGAGAGCATCGTAGCCGGCTCCACCGCCGCAACGCGGACACGTCCTTCCCTCTCGTAAACGACCACGTTGCACGGCAGGAGGGCGCCGAGGTCCGGCTCGGCGTCGAGGCCCCGCCTCGCGAGCGGAGGGTTGCAGGCGCCCAGGATCACGTACGGCTCGCGCTCCACCCCGAGCTTCTCCTCCAGCTTCGCCTTGACGTCTATCTTGCTGAGGATCCCGTACCCGGCTTCCTGCAGGAGCGCGCGGGCCTTCTCGACGGCCCGCCCGAAAGGCAGGTCGGTATCCCTGGCTATCACGTAGTTCTTCGTCTCCATCGTCTCCTCCTTCGGTCTTCGAAACCGCGGAACCTAGCGGCGCTGCATCTGCCGGACGGCCCACACGATAAGCGCGGCGATGGGGGCCAGAAGCAGCGCCCAGAACACCAGCCCGAACAGCATCCCGAGAACGCCGCCGCCCATCACGGAGCCACCCATCATCGAACCCATGCCCCCCATCATGCCGCCGGAAAAGGCCCCGACCAGCACCAGCGTGAGAACCACGCCGACCAGAACCCCCAACAGGAGCTTGGCGTTGTCGCCCATCCTTCTCACCTCCATCGGAGTATTACTACTCTATAACTATATAACGATATAAACGCCTGTCAAGAACGGGAGGCCACGCGGGCCTCCCGTGGGTTGGACCTAGCTTCGGGGGGGTGCGCCGAGCTCGTCGAGCTGGGCCACGAGCCGGTCGTGGATCGAGCCGCACACGAGGTCGCAGAGCTCGAAGATCGACTCGTCGACTATCCGGTAGTAGGAGCTGGTGCCCTGCTTCCTGCGGCCCAGGATACCGGCGTCCAGCAGCACCGAAAGGTGCTTGGAGACGTTGGCCTGGACCCCTCCGGTCTCCCTCACGAGCTCCGAGACGGTCTTCTCTCCGTCCATGAGGGCGTAGACCAAGCGCAGCCGCATCGGCTCCGAAAGGGCTTTGAAACGCTCCGATACCTTCTCCAGGGCAGCACCGGACAACTTGCGCTTCGTAGATTCCGACATCTTTCCTCGACTCCAAAATCTTCATCGTTACATTACTAGATAACGATATCACCATCCGTGAAGGCTCGCGCATGAAGGCGCCACCGATCCGGATCGCGGTGTCGAGTGAGACAACAACGCAAACTCGTACCGGAAAGCCCGTTCCGTTACGAGTTCCGACCGTCGCGGTGAGGTCCACGCCGTTCGGACGCGGTGTCCCGTCCTTGATGCGAAATGCTCGCTTCGTGGCCTCCTTACCAAGCTCCTATGCCGGTCAAGGGATCGAAACCGGCGCCGTCGGGACCACCGTTGAGAGGAGGACGCCGTAGAGCTCGCGGGCGATGTAGCGCTTGAGGCACCGCATCGT
>JADDPR010000441.1 GCA_016781775.1 Rubrobacter sp.
GGGACGGGCAGTCGTCAGCGCCGGAGGTCTCTCCCGCCGCGGGCCGTCCGGTCCGCAACCGGCAGCACCGGAGGCCATGGGACCTCGTGATGACGACGCTGCCGCGTGGGGATACTCCCCTCCATCGCAACCCCCGCGCCGGTGACCATCAGTGGCCGCGCCGCCCAGGGTTCGCGGCGCTCACCGTACCCGTTCTCCCGCCGTCCCTCCTGATGAACATGGGCACGGCCACTGCCCTCGCCGGCACGGTCGTGTGGTTCTCCGCCGTCGACGGACAGGGCCGGTGACCGTGCGCGACCCCCGTGCAGTTCCGGGAAGATTGCTCTCATGGGCATGGACCTGGCCTACTTCCGCGCCGCCGACGACCTCGAGGCAGCCGCAGCCGAGGCGCGGCCCGGCGGTCCGCTCGGCTGGCCGCACGTCACTGGCCGCAGGAGGGTCGGCCTCTTCCGGACGGAACCGGTGACCGCTGAACTCGGGCC
Organism: Rubrobacter sp.; assembly: GCA_016781775.1. Classification (GTDB taxonomy): domain Bacteria; phylum Actinomycetota; class Rubrobacteria; order Rubrobacterales; family Rubrobacteraceae; genus Rubrobacter_F. The sequence continues at coordinate 483 of JADDPR010000441.1, forward strand.
GGCGTGGCCGGGCTTCGTCGCCCGCGGCTACGACCCGATCGTCACCTTGGGGACGCTGGAGGAACTGCTGACCGGCAGGCCGTACGAGCAGGTCGCGGAGGACCCTCGATGGGGGGCTGCGCCCTCGCCGGAGCCGCCCGACGAGAGCCGTGGCGTCATCTGCGTCACCGACACCCTGCGGACCGCGCTCGCCGCGGCCTCCGACGAGTCGCTGGCGCAGGTCGTGGGGCCGTGGAGCCGCACGGAGGAGCTGCAGCAGCCCGGGTGGGAAGAGGTCACCGCCGAGGAGCACCTGGCCTTCCTCCACCGGCTGCGCGACCTGGCCGCCGCCGCGGGCCGCGAGGGTCACCGGCTCCACTGCTACTACGAGGCCTGACCGCCGTGACGACGCATCGAGCAGGCAGTGACTGGTACCGGACGACCGCTTGGGACGCCGCGGCGCGGGAGGACTTCGAGAACCGCTTGCGGCGATCGCGGGCGGACAACCGCCCGCAGTACCTCAGGATCAAGGCGCTGGCTCTCGCCGGCGGCGGCCGGCGCGCGGATGCGCAGGCGCTCCTGCTGAGGCTGTTGCGCGAGTATCCAGAGGCGCTGGATGCGGCGTCGGCCATGGAGACCCTCGGCGACCTGGCCGTCGCCGAGAGACGGCTCGAGGAGGCCGTCGACCGGTACCGGCAGCTTCCCGAGGAGCACCCCGATCTGAACGCGACCACCGGGACCGCCCCGATCTCCCTGGCGGCGGCGCTGGTGGGGCTCGGCCGCTACCGGGAGGCGCTGGACGCCCTCGCCGGGGTGGAGGACTCGGCGCTGACCATGAACGCCGCTGTCTTCCGCTACCGCGCGGCCCTGGCGGAGGCCGCCGCCGGCGTGGGAGACGCACGGACGGCCGGCGAGGCCGCCCGGCTGGCGCTCGAGGTCCTCGACGCCCCGGATCAGTTCCTGCGCCATCCCGGCGTGGGCCGAGCATCGGCCGATCGGTCCCTGATCCGGAGGCTGCGAAAGCTGGCCCGCAGCGCAGGCCTGCGACGTGACGCGACCACAGCGCCACTGAGCCATCCGGGATGCTCAGGGGGTCGGCGGCCGCGGTGATGTCCCCCGCACCGAGGCACTACGGGTGGCGGCTCTGTCAGCGGCCCGGTGGGCGGACTGGAGGATGTCGAGCAGTTCGTTGTCCTGCTCGTCCTGCGTCAGCCCCGCTGACGCCGCCTCCACCGCGCTTTCCGAGGCGCGCCGAGAACGCAGGGCTACGACGACAGCCGTTCTCTGGCGGAGGCCAGGAACCACTCCACGACCGACAGCGGCAAGCTCGCAATCTCATGCACGGTGAGACTGAGAGCTCTGTCGGCATCGTCGTCCCGGAACACCTCCATGAGGAGACGGCCGCCCGGCTCATACAGTTCGAGCCCTAGGCCGTTCGGTTCCAGGACGTCACTCGCGAGCAAGGTCTCATACCCGTAAGGCACGGTCATGGCTTGAGGAATCCCATGACGTCTCCTCCCCTGATGAACCGCGTGACGCCACGCTGATCCGGGCGAATAGCGCGCATCGGTACAACTCCGGCCACGGTCACCTCACGTCAGTAGACCTGCTGAACCCCCGTCCGCCGGAAGTGGCGCAGCAGCGTGGCGCCTCCGCAGCTTCTGCCCGTCCAGGCTGCGCTCTGTGTTGTAGGCGACCTGCTTCTCCCGACGCCGGTCCGTCCCTCGATGGCGTGCGGCCTCGACACGTGGTGTCGCCATCTGAATGCTGACGCGTCGGGCCGCTCACTCGTCCCAAATTCTTCACAGCACCTCGTACAGCCGCTCGAAGCGGGCGCCAACGATGCCGGCAGCGAGCAGAGCTTCCCGCACGCGAGAGGTGACGCACAGGGCGACCGTCCCCTCGGGGAGGAAGAGGTCCGAGCCGTCCCAGGAATCCGCTTCGGGACACATGCCTTTGAGGTGAGGCATGGCCCGCCCTCCCGGGATCGGCGGATCCGCCATGACTCGCTCACTCAGAGCGTCATCGATCGGGCCGCTACGACCGGTCACGGACAGGCCCCGGTACCCAGCCATCTCCTCCTCGAGCCGACCCGAGATCCGTACGGGAAAGCTGGACCAGCCAGTGAAACCGTTGTCCGACAGGCATCGGACGAAGCTGGGAGAGACGACGTAAGGGGTGACCATCGTCGTCCCGACGAGGTCGGCCAGCACACTGCCTTCGGAGACCTTGAACGGAACCGGCTGTTCCGGAGCGACCGCGCCGCGGGCCAGTTCGTCGGCCGGTATGGCCTTCGGCTCGAGCGGCCGCACCCTCAGGACGCCGGCGAGGCCGAAGTCCTCCCCGAGCGAAAAGGCTGCTGCGCAGTCCAGTTGCACGTCGGCGCGGCTCCAGCGGATGCATGTGGTGGACGAACGCCGGCCCCGTCAGCGTTCGGCTCAGGACAGGCTCCCATCTTCGCCGGACCGTGCCTCCGCACGACCGGGCCCAGCCGGAGCTGCAGGCTCCGCAGCAACCGGATCGTTTCCTCGTCGCTGAGGCCGGTCGTTGTCGACCAGTCCGTGCCCGAGCCGAACACGTCGCTGACGAACGCGATCTCGGTCAGTACCAGGCACCTCAGCCAGTCGAGCGGGTCCATCGGCTCCTGCGCCCGAAGTCTCCGCTCGGCCTCGGGCAGCCACGCGTCGAGGTCTTCGAGACCGGCGAACCCCAGTGCGGAAGCCAACCCTTCGGGCGCACGGGCCAGCCCCGACCATTCCGCCAATCCATTCTGCAAGAGCTGTCGCTCCGTCGGCTGCAGACTGAGTTCCCTGAGTTGGCTCATTCCCGCGTCTCCGAGATCGCTTTCCATATCCTCGGCCGGGAACACCGGCGGCCTGGCCATGAATGATCAGGTTCCTCAACAGGTCAGGCCCCCAAGCAACGGGCCCTGCCAAAAAGTCTGAGGCGCGACCCGCCCAGGAGGGCTACCGCTTCAGAAAGGTGACGACCCCCGTCTCCTCCCCCAGGTACAGAGCCATCGGCGACGGTGATAGCACCAACAACGAACCCATCCCGCTGCCCAAGAGTTTATCGAGCGCTGTTCTTAGGGGAACACGTCGATCATCGATGTCGGGGTCCTCCGACAGCACGTAGCACGTCGACTGAGCCCCCTCCATGGTCACGTACTCCTCCAGCGCAGCTGGCTGCTGCAGGAACGAGGGCACCCCATGAGCGCACTCTTCTCTCCACCCGGAGAAGTGCGCGAGTGCACCTACTGCCTTGCGTCGAGATGTTCTCTTGCCCGGCTGGAGCAGCACCCCCAAGCGCTCCGCGTACCGAGGCAACGCGAATGACCCGAGGCACTCGAGTGCGCGTTCGAGGTCGCTCACGG
>JADDPR010000141.1 GCA_016781775.1 Rubrobacter sp.
CCGCTCGGGGCGCATCAGTCCTTGCAGGCGGTCACCGGCCAACGCTCCTGCGGCCGCGGTGACGGAGATGATGGCGAGGGAGGCCGCGACCTGGAGCGGCTCCCAGTTTTGTACCGGCAAGAACGCTCGGAAGGCCCACTCGCCGAGGACGAGGGCCGGGCCGAAGAGGATCGCGGCCCCGAGGACGCCGCGCCCTTGCCGTTTGCCGAGGAGCGCGAGGTCCACGGTGAGGGCGGCGAGGAGCACGAAGACCGGCGGGCCGGGATTCTCGAAGGTGCCCATGCCGACGAAGATGCCGAGCGCCACCGTGCGGAAGGCTACGTAGATCAGGGCCACCGCCGTCGCCGCGCCGAAGCGGCCGACGTAGCGCGCCGCCGCCACGAGGGGGATGGCGGCCAAAGGCCCGGCGAGGAGCGGGTAGAAGAGGGCGTCGCGCCGATCCAGGCGGAAGTCCAGCGGGCCCAGGGCGAACAGGGACAGGGAGAGTGCGGCGGCGAAGAGCAGGAGGACGTTGATGCCGGCCCATGCGGAGGAGGGGCCCCGGCCTTCGCCCCGGTGCAGACTGGTCCCGAGTGCCGAGGCGAGGCCGTAGATCCCGATCAAGGCCCCCGCCGCGCCCATGAGGTGCGGCGGGCTCCACACGGTGACGTCGAGGCCGTACCTCTCGTGCCATAAATCGTCGAGCGGGGCGGCGGAGACCTGGATTATCGAGCCCAGGGCTCCCACGGCGAAGCCGGCCCCGGCCCTCCCCGTGGCCCGCAAAGATCCTGCGCGGCGCCGGGCCAGGAGGAGCGCGCACACGACGGAGACGAAGAACGCTGCGGTCCCCGAGTAGATAAGTTGATGCGGCGGTATCCAGAACGACTCGCGTCCGATCGCGACGTGCCAGGAGACGTCCCAGTAGACCCCGGCCAGCGCCACAAAGACCGCAAGAACGCCCAGGGAGCCGAACGCCTGCGACCCCGTCCCGACCACGCGGTTCTCCGTGCCTTCCACAATTACCTCCCGCCCGTACGCATGGTGTCGAACCTAAAGTTACCACCCCGAAGCTGGGACGGGACGCCGGGGTTCCTAGTAGAATCGCCGTATTCGTGACGATCCATCGTGTCGAGGGAGACGCTATGAAACACGCGGTGGCGGTATCCGGCGCAGTTTGTTTCGCTCTGTTCCTCCTCGCGGGATGCGGCGGCCCCACGACGCCGGACACCGAGGGCCAGACGCTCACCCAGGCCCGCCAGGCGCTGGTCGATTCCGGGGTACCCCAACAGAACATCACGGTGGTGGGCCAGCGGGGCGACCCGGACGAGCTCTACGTCTGCGACCAGGATCCCGACGGCGTGGCCCCGACCGAGCCCGTGAACCTGGAGGTCGCGACGGCCTGCGTCGAGGAGGACGACTCGCGCAAGAAGAAGAGGCCGAAGATCAGGCGGCGCAGGTGACGGAGGCGACCGATCGGGGAGGTCCCGGAGGCGCGCGCAGCGCCCACGTCGGCACCACCCACGTGCTGCCGGGGATGACGGAACATCAGGCGAGGCTCGCGCGCAAGCTCGACGTGCCGACCGTGATCGTCGTCCTCCTCGTGGTCCCCTCCCTTATCCTGCACTTCTCGGACGCCGGCGGCGCCCTGGGTGTGTTCAGCGACATCCTGAACTGGGCGATCTACGGGTGGTTCGTCTTCGAGTTTCTTTGCATGCTCTACCTCGCCCCGAACGATCGGGAATACTTCCGGTACAACAAGCTCGACATCTTCGTCCTCGTCACGACCTTTCCCCTCCTGCCCGACGTGCTCCAGGCACTCTGGGTCCTGCGCCTCCTGAGGCTCATAGACGTGCTGCCGGTCGTCCTCGGGCGTTTCGGCTCGGTCAGCCTCCTGCCCTACGCCATCGTGCTCGCGTTTATAGCGGTCTTTGGAGGTGGGATCGCCTTTGCTCACCTCGAAGGCCTGAGCGTGCTGGACGGGATCTACTGGGCGAACACCACCGTAAACACCGTGGGCTACGGCGACATCTCGGCCCAGACCGCCCGGGGCAAACTTCTCTCGATGGTCCTGCAATGGACCGGGAACGTCGTCCTCGCCCTGCTTATCGGCGGGGTCGCCGCCGCGGCCCAGAAGGCCCTGCTCGGCACGGCCGCGGCCGAGGTGAGGGAGGAGATCGACGAGGTCCAGGCCGACGTCGATGAGATAGAAGAAGACATCGAGGACGTCGGAGAAGACGTCGAGGACGTGCTAAAGCATATACAAGGCCTCTCGGCGAAGGACAGGATAATCCTCAGAGAGTTGCACGACATCAGGCGTCGCCTCGCGGAGATGGGCCCGGGAGAGAACGGCTCGCCCGAAGGGTCCGCGGCCGAGGGGGAGGGAGGAGCCCGAAAGGGCTCGTAAAGGGGCCTGCGGCAACGTAAAAAAGCAGGCGACCCTATCGCGCAGAAGACCTCGCGGGCGACGGCCGAGAGTGGCTTGCCAGAACGAGCGAGGGCGCCCGTGTCGCCGCACGACACGGGCGCCCTCGCTCGTTCTCCCGGCTTAGGAGTTCGGGAGTTGGGTGACCCGTACGGTGATCGGGGCCGTCCCGTACGGCCCGTAGCCCGGGACCATCGCCCTTGCCTCCGCGCGGCGCTTCGGGAAGCCGCTGTACCCCGGAGCCAACGGCCGCACCACTACGTCGTCGCGCCGCGCCGGCCCCCCGTACCCGGGCACCTTCGCCCACGCCTCGCGGCCCGCGACGCCAAGCGCCTCGTTTATGTCGTCGTTCGCCAGCACGAACTGCCTGAAAATGCCCACGATACCCGCTCCTCTTAAATTCTAGATACAACATTGTTACAAGATTGACACGTCTTGTAATGCGTGAGTTCATACTTTAAACCGGATGGGCTACGATACAAGGGAGGGGCGGGGGATCGTGTGAACGGGATCCCCCGCCGATCCGTGGCGCTCCCGTCTGCCGCGATCTGCACCACGAGTGCCGGTTCGTTTGCTAAAATCCGGGTCTGGAGAGGTGTCCGAGTTGGCCGAAGGAGCGCGATTGGAAATCGCGTAGGCGGTGTAAAGCCGTCTCGAGGGTTCGAATCCCTCCCTCTCCGCTCTTCGTTTGTTTCCTGGCTGCGACTTTCGTGAGTACGCTACCCGAAGCTCCGGGTATACGTCCCGGCATTGTACGAGCGGGCGGTGAGGTGCCTATTCCCGAGATTGGCGTCCATGTGGGCATGGCGCGGCGTCGCTTTTTCGGAGGACGGCTAGGAGGCGATGAGGCGGGCCATTTCGCGGGGGAGGATTCGGTGCAGCGCGCGATCCCGATCTTCGTCGGACTGCTGTTCGCGGTGCCGATCGGGGTCTTCAATAGGATTGTAGCTTCTACGGCTCCGCCCTTGATCGCAGGCGAGGTGCGCGTGATGTACTGCCTTCCGGTCCCGACGGTCATGAAGCCGTTTCGGAGGAAGCTAGGCGATTCGTACGGCTGGCGTGGCGCAGGCGAGCTCGCCGAGGCGTGCGGTGAGGGCCTGGCCGAGCATCGCGAGGGGGTGGCTCGCCCGCCGCATTGCCTCGCTGATAGATTGCTCCCCGAGAAGTCGGGCCCGGTGCTCGCGGGCGCCGGCGGGTCTTCGTGCGGGGGAGGGCGCTGAGGTGGCGGGCAAGAGGCCGGACGTGGTGTGGCTTCCTACGCCGGAGCGGGTCGTGGATGCGATGCTGCGCCTCGCCGATGCCGGGCCTGAGGACGTCCTCTACGACCTCGGGAGCGGGGACGGCAGGACCACGATCGCGGCGGCTGCGCGGTTCGGGGTGCGCGAGGCCCGGGGCGTGGAGATACGTGCGCACCTCCTGCGCC
>JADDPR010000110.1 GCA_016781775.1 Rubrobacter sp.
ACCACGTCGTCCAGGACGACGTGGCCTGAGTACGCGGGGCTGCTATGCGAGTCGTGTAGATGCAGGGAGATCGCGATCTCCCTCAATCTCTCAGGTACGCGGGGCTGCTGTGTGGGTTGGGATGGAGTCTTCTCGGGCAGGTCGCGGAAACCGCGACCTGGGTCGTAGCCGTGGCTGCTATGTGGAGTGGGATGGAGAAGGTGAAAAAGGGGCTGAATTCAGCCCCTTTTTTATGCGGGCGTGCTGTGTGGGTTGGAATGACGCCAACCTCTTCCGCCACTTCGGCAACGGTTGCCGAAGTGTGCATCCGTGCTGTGCGGGTTGGGCTTGTAACACGCCGCGGGGCTCGGTGCCGGAACCGATTTCGGGGCCGGTTTCCGATAAGGTGGCGTTCCCGGCGACCCGTTGAGCATTCACCTTTTCGCATCTTTATCCAACCCCACAAGATGTTGTGGTCGCCTCCTAACGCCGGACCGGTCGCTAAAGGGCCGGAGAGGGCGATCGGGGCCCGTTTTATGCGAAATCCTGGATATGGGCTTCCGAGAACACTTACTCCCGGCAGCAGGGTGAATAGGGGCAAAGCAGATTGCGCGTCGGGCACACGATCCAACCCAGTGAAAACGGCACAAGGTAACGTTCCTCCTTATACTAGGTCGCCGATGAGACCTCCTCGGACAAAGGTTGCCCGAAAGGCGGACGGAAAACGCGCAAGCGCCTTAGCCATCGTAGGCCTGAGCGCTTGCTTCGTCTTGTGGGCCTGCGCGTTCATCTACCGCTCCTCCGTCCTCGCCTTCGACGGGGAGCGCTACTTCGCCCTGTTCGACGACGCCATGATCTCCATGCGCTACGGCTGGAACCTCGCGCACGGCTCGGGGCTGGTGTGGAACCCGGGCGAGTACGTGGAGGGCTACACCAACCCCCTCACGACGCTGGCGATGGCGCTGGCCAGCGTCCCCTTCGACAAGTCCGGCGCGGTGCTGGCGATCCAGGTCTTCGGCGTCGTCCTGATGCTCGCCAACGCCTACCTCGTCATGCGCATAGCGGAGCACCTCTTCTCGGGGGAAATCGGGCGATACCGCGGCCTTCTTCGGGTCGTGGCCTTCCTGTGCGGGCTGTCTTACTACCCGTTGGTCTTTTTGACCTTGATGGGGATGGAAACGGGCCTCCTGGCGGTCTTAGTCTCCTCGAGCGTCCTGGCCGCGCTGAGGTACGTCCGCGACCGCAGGCCCGCGCAGGGGGTGGTGGCCTCCGTCTCCTTGGGCCTCGCGTTCCTGACCCGGCCGGACGCGGTGATCTTCGCCGTCCCCGTCTTCGCCTACGCGTTCTCCGGGACTCGCAAGGCGTTCGCCCCGGCGCATCTCGCGGCGCTCTTCGGGCCGCTCGCCCTCTTCGTGGCGGCTCAGGAGGCTTTCCGTTGGGGCTACTACGGGGAGCTCGTGCCGAACACCTACACGCTGAAGATGACCGGCACGCCTCTTCTCGAGAGGATCGAGAACGGGGCGAACTTCGTTGCGCCGTTTCTGACGGAGGTGTGGGTCCTGCTGGTCTTGGTCGGGGCAGCGCTTCTCTTCGATTTCCGAAAGAGCAAGCTGCTCCTGGCAGGTATCTTCTTGGCGGCGTTGCTCTACGGGGTGTGGACTGGCGGGGACGCCTGGACAATCTGGCGCATCCCCTCGCCCGCCGTGCCCCTGATGCTGGTGTTGGCCGCGCGGGAGATCCTCCGCATCGTGACGGCCGTGTCGGAGACGGAGGGCTTTCGGGGGTACTTCGCGCACAACCCCGTCGTCGCGGACCGCCACGTCCCCGGGCTCGCCACGGTCGTGGCGTTGCTGTCTTTGCTGTGCTTCGTGAACTTCCGCTTCCTGCCGGACATCGCGATGCGCGTGGAGAACTGGGAGGAGGAGGCGTCGGAGAGGAGGGTCAACGTCGCCCTGGCGCTCGAAAGGTTCACCGATCCAGAGGCCACCATCGGCGTGTTGGGGGCTGGCACGGTCCCCTACTACTCGGGCCGCCCCGGGATCGACTTCCTGGGGAAGATGGACCCCCGCATCGCCCGTTTGGCCCCCGACCTCTCGGATTCCTGGAGTCCGGGGGTAGACCCCCGAACCCCAAAGATCAGCCGCCCCGGGCACAACAAGTACGACCTCGAGTATTCGATCGAGGAGCTGAAGCCTACCTACGCCCAACAGTTCGATTGGACCTCCCAGTCCGTGCTGGATCGGGCAAAAGACGAGTACATCAGTGTGGTCTACGACGAGGGCGCTTCCCCGGAGAAGGTGACCTGGGAGGAGGACAAGGAGGTGCCCTGGGAAGAAGACAAGAGCGTTCGATTGAACCTCCTCAGGAACTCGGAGGAGGTTCGCTGGGACGAGGTACGCGCGGCCGTGGGAGCAGGCCAAGCGCACCTGGAAATCCCCCGGTAGCCTAAGCCACGATTACTCTCCTCCACGATCGGAATTCATGAGGCGAACCTCCTCTGCCACCAGGACCGCTTCTCCGGCCCCTCCCCATCTTCGGAGGGTAGTCTAGGAGGGTTTCGCTTCGCGGCATTGCCGCGGCAGATTTCCGAGAATCGCTGTTCCGGGCAACTGCCTTGTAACACACCCTCGACCCGGTTAGAGGGTTACAACCAGTCGTAACCCTCTAGACTGGTTCACGGTTGGAAGCGCTTCCAACCCTCCCCGGTTGGTCCAGACCCGCAACGGTTGCGGGTCTAAAGACCACCATGGTTGAATCGGACACGCGTGTCCGGTGTCAGCCCCCGAGGATCATGCGAAGCCACCACGGTCGACGCGCTCCCTACGCTTAACTCGGGTTGGAAACGGACTACTCCAGGGGCTGTACGTCCCGGACGACGCTCCAAGTGTAGAACCTCCGTGCGGGGAGCTCCTCGGTTCCCTCAGGCAAGCTACTATGCTGCCAGATGATCCCATCGTCGCCTACGGCCACGACCCTGCCGGTATACCGCTGGGAATCACCGATGATGCCTAGTTGGGAGTGGACTCCTACCCACCGTTCCAACACGCTGTTCATCCCCTATCCCCTCTCTACTACTACTGCGGCCCACCAGCCGACCGGTCTACGTCAACACGGGGGGCGGAATAGCTCGGCCTCCAGCCGATTGGCTACCTTCCCCCGCTACCAAGTGGGTTATCCCCCGAACCACCTGATCCACCACGGCCTCCGGGCCGTCTCTTCCGCCTCCCGCGCACCCGTCTGAGCCTCCGCCGTCTCGTTCCGGTCTTCTACCCTTCCGGCGTCTTGGCGGGCCGTCTCGGGGGCTCCTGGTTCGTCTCGCGGGGCTTCTATCGCCGGGATGCGCTCCAGGGCCGCGGCGAGTAGGCGGCGGTTCTCCCGGTTCGCCTCCTCGGCGTGGTCTATGTGATCCCGGATCGACTCTTCGGCGCGGTCGAGGCGCTCGCGGAGGTCCCGGACGGTTTCTTGCAGCTCTGCGATGCGTTCGTCGCGGTCGTCTTCGGGCTCAGAAACCTCCGCAAAGTTTTGCTCTGGTTCTTCGTCCTCGTCAGCCAAGTGCGCAAAATGCGCACTTGATTTCTCGCTCTGCTGGTCCGGGGCGTCACCCCCCGTATCAGTACCCGCGTCGGTACCCGCGGCGGTGCCCGCGTCACCCCCGGCGGGTAGGTACACGTTCCCGTCCGGGAGGAACACGTACACCACGCCGTCCTTCTTCTCGTGGGCCAACGTCTCCCGTTTTACCCGCTTGCGTACGGCCTCTTTGCTTATGCCGAGGACACGAGCGGCCTCCCTGAGCGTCACTCGTCGCGTCACCCCCTGCGTCACCCCCGCGTCGGTACCCGTCGCCCCCTCCGTCAGCGCCGAAGGGTACACCCTTGGGAG
>JADDPR010000545.1 GCA_016781775.1 Rubrobacter sp.
GGCGGGGCGCTGATTCGTATCATCCCGGAGAAGATAACCTCCTGGGGTTTAGAGGCCCGTGGCAGATGAGCTACCGCTTTGCCCCGGCGCCGATGTTTAGTGCAACGCGGAGAGCTTCGCGACGAGCGCCGGGTCGCGCATCGCGGCCTCGCCCACGAGCACCGCATCGGCGCCCGCTTCGCGCAGGCGGCGAGCGTCCTCCGGCGTCCTCACGCCGCTCTCGGCGACGAGGGTGGCGCCGGTGAGGCGCGGGGCGAGCCCCTCGAAGGTGCCGAGGTCCACGCTGAAGTCGCGGAGGTCGCGGTTGTTGACGCCTATAACGCTGGCGCCGGATTCGAGCGCGAGGTCCGCCTCGGCCTCGTCGTGGATCTCGACGAGCGGCGTCAATCCGACCTCCACGGCGAGTGAGATGTAGCGGGCGAGGGAGGCGGCGTCGAAGAGGGCCGTGATCAGGAGGACTGCGTCCGCCCGCGTGCCGGCCTCCAGAACCTGGGCTTCGTCGACGGTGAAGTCCTTGCGCAGGACGGGGATGGAGACGCGGTCCCTCGCCGCGTCGAGGTCTTCGAGGGAGCCCTTGAAGCGGTCGGGTTCCGTGAGGACGGAGAGGCAGGAGGCGCCCTGTGCCTCGTAGCCCGCGGCCCAGTCGGCCGCGTCGACCTCTTGTATAAGACCGGCCGAGGGCGAGGCACGCTTTATCTCGGAGACGACGGAGAGGCCGGAGGAGCGCAGGGCCGCCGCGAAGTCGCGCTTCTCATAGAGCAGGGCCTCCTGGTAGAGCTCGTCGAGGTTTCGGGCCTTCTTGAGCTCTTCGGCGCGCTCGACCGCTGCGGCGGCGAGTTCGTCGAGGACGGTGGGACGACCGCTCGCCTGCCCGCTCACGCGACGCCCCCGGCTACCTCTTTCGCCCGACGGGTGGCGCGGACGAAGGCGTCGAGGGCTTTGCTTGCGGCGCCGGTCGAGATCGACTCATTGGCGAGACGAACCCCCTCGCGCAGAGACGCAGCCTGGCCCGCGACGTAGATCGCGGCTCCCGCGTTGGCGAGGACGACGTCGCGGGCGGCGCCTCCCTCCTCCCCGGAGAAGACGCTGCGCAGGATGCGGGCGTTCGTGCGGGCGTCGCCGCCCAGCAGGCCGTCCGGCTCGTGGCGGCCGAGGCCGAGGTCCTCCGGCGAGATCTCGTACTCGGAGACGTCGCCCGCGGAGACTTCGGCGACGAGGGTGGGGCCGGTCACCGTGATCTCGTCGAGCCCGTCCCTCCCGTGGACGACGAGGGCCTTCTCCGCGCCGAGCCCTGCCAGCGCCTCGGCCATCGGCCGCACGTACCCGGCCCCGAAGACGCCGACGAGCTGCCTCCGGGCGCCGGCCGGGTTGGTCAGGGGACCGAGGAGGTTGAAGATGGTGCGGAACGGAAGCTCGGCCCGCACGGGGACGACATGGCGCATCGCGGGGTGGTGCGTGCGCGCAAACATGAAGCCGACCCCGACCTCCCGGATGCACCGGCCGACCTCCTTCGGCCCGAGGTCTATCTCGGCCCCCAGAGCCTCCAGGACGTCGGCCGAGCCGGCGAGGCTCGTCGCCGCGCGGTTGCCGTGCTTGGCGATGGTGACGCCCGCCCCGCGCGCGACGAACGCGGCAGCGGTGGAGACGTTGATCGTGCCCTTCGCGTCGCCGCCGGTGCCGCAGGTGTCGACCACGTCCTCCGGCGCCTCGACCTTGGCCGCAAAGTGGCGCATCGCGCGGGCGAAGCCCACGATCTCCCCGACAGACTCTCCCCGAACCCTGAGGGCCGTGAGGAGGGCCGCCGTCAGTTCGGGGCTCGCCGCACCCGACATGATCTCCTCGAGCGCCCGCTCGGCCTCCCCCGCCGCAAGCGCCTCGCCGGACGCCGCCTTCCTCAAAGCATCCCGTAGGAGCGCCATCCCTCTACAGCCCCAGAAAATTCTTGAGCATCTGGCGCCCGCCCTCGGTGAGGACGCTCTCGGGGTGGAACTGGACCCCCTCGACGGGCAGGTCCCTGTGGCGGACCCCCATGATGACCCCGTCTTCGGTGCGGCTCGTCACCACGAGGCTCTCGGGGACGGAATCGGGGTCTATGACGAGCGAGTGGTAACGCGTCGCCTGGAAGCCCTGCGGAAGCCCCTTGTAGACGCCCTCGCCGTCGTGCAGGATCTTCGCGGTCTTCCCGTGCACGGGCTCCCCGCGCACGACCTTCGCGCCGAATGCCTGCCCGATGGACTGGTGCCCGAGGCAGACGCCAAGGACCGGGACGCCCTCCGGGGCCTCCTCGATCGTCTTCAAGGAGACGCCCGCCTCGTTTGGGGTGCATGGCCCGGGGGATATGACTATCCTGTCCGGGTCGATGCCGGGGATCTCCTCGGGCGTCAGCTCGTCGTTGCGCCGCACGACGACCTCGGCGCCGAGCTCCCCCAGATACTGTACGAGGTTGTACGTAAAGGAGTCGTAGTTGTCTATTACAAGCACCCGCATGAGCCCAAGGATTCTAACAAGTAAACGGCCCGGCATCGGGCGCGAGGAGGCCGCATGACCCTCTTCCTCACCGAAGAAGAAGTCACCGGCCTCCTCGACATGCCCTCCGTCCTCGACGCCGTCGAAGACGTGCTCCGCCAGCACGCCGAGGGCAGGGCCACGAACCGCGCCCGCCGCCGCGTCGCCCTGCAAAGGAGCAGCTTGAACGTCATGTTCGCGGGCGCCCCGGAGATCGGCGCTCTGGGCCTCAAGGCCTACACCGTTGCCCGGGGGGGAGCGCGCTTCTACACGATGCTCTTCGACCCCGTCTCCGGCGAACTGCTCGCCCAGATGCAGTCCGACAAGCTCGGCCAGATGCGCACCGGAGCGGCGAGTGGCGTCGCGACGAAGCACCTCGCCCGTGAGGACGCGAGCACCCTGGGCATGTACGGCTCGGGGTGGCAGGCCGAGAGCCAGCTCGAAGCCATCGCCGCCGTGAGGAGGCTGGATCGCATAATCGTCCACAGCCGCACCGAGGAGGCGCGCAAGGCCTTCGCCGAGAAGATGGGCGAGAAGCTCGGGATGGAGGTTGAGACAACGGCCGCCGCCGAGGAGCCCGCCGCCCAGGACATCGTCGTCACCGTCACGTCGTCCCGGGAGCCCGTCCTCAAGGGCGAGTGGCTCAAACCCGGCGCCCACGTCAACGCCGCGGGCTCGAACTTCCTGATGAAGGCCGAGATCGACCGTGAGGTCGCCAGGCGCGCCAGCCTCGTCGCCGTCGACTCCCGCGAGGAGCTCGGCCTCGAGGCCGGCAACCTCCTGCAGGCCCTGGAGACCGGCGCCGTCCTCCCCGAGGCCGTCCGCGAGATCGGCGCGGTCATCGCCGGCCACGCCCCCGGCAGGCAGAGCCCCGACGACATAACCCTCTTCTCCAGCCAGGGCCTCGCCCTCGAAGACCTCGCCACCGCCCGCCTCGTCTACGACAGAGCGAAGGATGCGGGCATCGGCCGCGAGATGGACTTCTAATGGAGGTGACACGGACTTTCCGTTGCTCGGTCTGCGGCGAGGAACATCCCGGCCCGCCGCTCGTCTACGACACCGACGCCCCCGCTTACTGGTACGGGCTCCCGCCCGAGGAGCGCGAGACGCGCGCCGAGCTCACCTCCGACCAGTGCGTCATCGACGGGAGCCACTTCTTCTTGCGTGGCAACCTGGAGATACCGATCATCGGTTCGGAGGAGAAGCTCGTCTGGGGCATGTGGGTCGCCGTGAGCGAGGAGAGCTTCTGGCGCGCCACGAAGCTCTGGCAACAGGAGGGGCGCGAGAGCGAGATGCCGTACTTCGGCTGGATCAGCACCGCCCTGCCCGGCTACCCCGAGACGATCAGCATGAAGTCGAGGCTCCGCACGCGCCCGGTCGGTCTCCGCCCGCTCGTGGACCTGCTGCCGACGGAGCACCCGCTCTCCCAGGAGCAACAGAACGGCATCACCCCGGACCGGGTGCGGGAGATCGCCGAGACCGTACTGCACTCTCGAGACTGACCCCGCGAGAAGGGAGCCACCGCGGCGGCGTCCTCGACGAAGATGACGCCATCCGGGCACGCCTCGGTGGCGTGAGGGAGAGGATCATCTTCTGCGGTCACAGCCAAGTCCCGAGGACGGTCCGGGTGTCCGGCGGCCGGCTCGTGGTCGACTCCGGCAGCGTTGGCCTGCCCGCCTACACCGACGAGCCCTACCCGCATGTCATGGAGGCCGGCGGCCCCCATGCCCGGTACGCGATCCTCTCCCGAAGCTCGTGCGGCTACGATGTGGAGCACGCCCAAGTCTCCTATCCTTGGGAGCAAGCACGGGCCGCCACGTTGCGTAACCGCCGCGAAGATCGGGCTCGCTGGATCGGGCCTGGTCGCGCGGGTGCGGACCCGGCGAGTTCCGGCTGCGGTGAGACGGGCCTCCCATGAGGAGGACGGACCGTCGGAAACGGGTAACACGTACGGACGCGCCACAGGATCGACTACGAGGGAGGATAGACCATGGCTGAGATATTCGAGACACCACCGGCCACCGGGGGCGAGTACGAGCCGCTCGGCAGGGCGGAGCTCGTCGACCACGACGACCGGAGCGTGCGGTTTCGCGCAGGCCGGACGACCGTCGAGGTTTCGGCGCTGGCCCCGAACCTCTTCCGCGTCGGCATGTTCCCCGGGGGTCGCACACCCCGCTACGACACGGAGGCCATAGCGAAGACGGACTGGGAGCCGGTGGAGGCGGAGATCCGGAACGAGAACGGCGCCGTCGCCCTCTCGACCGGCCCGGCGACGGCCCGCATCTCTCTCGACCCGCTGCGCATCTCGTTCTCAGACGCGGACGGACACGAGTTCGCCACGGATGATCCGGAGCTCGGGATGGGCGAGGTCGTGCGGGAGGGGGCCGACGTCTTCAGCCAGCCCCTGGGGAGCCCTGTGAGGCTCTACAAGCGGCGCGAGAGCGGCGAGCGGTACTTTGGGTGCGGCGAGCGGACGAGCGGGCTGGACAAGACGGGCTCCTCCCAGATTTTCTGGAACGTCGATCCCCCGGCGGGCCACACCGCCTCCTTCAACAACCTCTACACCTCCATCCCGTTCACCCTCTCCTTGAACGCCCAAGCCGGCGGCAGGGCCCACGGCCTCTTCTTCGACAACACCCACCGCGTCGAGTTCGACCTCGCCAAAGAATCCGAGGATCGCACCTACTACGGGGCCGAAGGGGGCGACCTCGTTTACTACGTCTTCGCCGGTCCGACCCCCCGCGACGTCCTCGACCGCTACACCGAGCTGACCGGCCGCACCCCGATGCCGCCGCTGTGGTCTTTAGGCCACCAGCAGTGCCGCTGGAGCTACGAGACCGCCCGCGAGGTCGAGGAGATCGCGCGAAACTACCGCGAACACGACCTCCCGTGCGACACGGTCTACCTCGACATCGACTACATGGACGGCTTCCGCGTCTTCACCTGGGACGAGAACAGCTTCCCCGAGCCTGAGAAGTTCCTGAAGGGGCTGAAGGAGCGGGGCTTCAACGTCGTCACCATCGTGGATCCCGGCGTGAAGGTGGACGAGACCTATGGGGTCTACCTTGAGGGGCGCGAGAAGGACCTGTACTGCAAGACCGCGGAAGGCGAGGAGTTCCACAACGTCGTGTGGCCGGGTTTGTGCGCCTTCCCGGACTACACGAACCCCGAGACGCGCGCATGGTGGGGAGAGAACCACCGGGCGCTCCTGGATAAAGGCGTCGCCGGGATCTGGTGCGACATGAACGAGCCCTCGCTCTTCGTCCCGCAGCAGTCCACGATGCCGGGGGACGTGGTCCATCCCGGCGGGGGCGAGCCGAAACGCCACGACCAGATCCACAACACCTACGGCTCCCTCATGGCCCGCTCGGTCCGCGAAGGCCTCTTGAAGCTCGCCCCCGACAAGCGCCCGTTCGTGATCACGCGCGCCGGCTACGCGGGCCTCCAGCGCCACGCCCTCCAGTGGACGGGGGACAACTCCAGTTGGTGGGAGCACCTCTGGATGAGCATGCCCCAGCTCCAGAACCTCGGCCTCTCGGGCGTCGCCTGGTCCGGCGTGGACATCGGCGGCTTCTTTGGGGACTCGGAGGGCGAGCTTCTCGCCCGCTGGTACGAGTTCGGCATCTTCCAGCCCTTCTGCCGCAACCACTCGGTGAAGGGTAGCCGCAGCCAGGAGCCGTGGGCCTTCGGCGAGGGGTACGAGGCGAGCATCCGCAAGATGCTCAAGCTGCGCCAGCGCCTCCTCCCCTACCTCTACGCCCTCTTCGAGGAGTGCCACCGGACGGGCGCCCCGATGCTACGCCCCCTCCTCTTCGAGCACCCGGAGGACGCGACGACCTACGCCACCGACGACGAGTTCCTCTTCGGCGATGCCCTCCTCATCGCCCCCATAACCCGCCCCGGCGTCGAACACCGCCACGTCTACCTTCCCGAGGGCACCTGGTTCCAGTTCTGGACCGGGGAGAAGGTCGAGGGCCCGGCCCACATCCTTGCCCGCGCACCTTTAGGCGAACCCGCCCTCTACCACAAGGCGAACACCGCCCTCCCCCTCTGGCCCGAGATGAACCACGTGGGCGAACGACCCGCCGACCCCCTGACGCTCCTCCTCCACCCCGCCGCGGGCGCGAAGGGCGGGGAGACGACCCTCTACGAGGATGCCGGCGACGGCTTCGCCCACGAGAGCGGCGAGTACGCCCGCCGAAGCGTCCTCTGCGAGGCGACGGAGGGCGAAACCACGATCCGTCTCACGGCACGGGAAGGCTCCTTCGCGCCGGGGCGCGAACACGTCGTCCTGGAGCTAAGGGGCATGGACGCCCGCCCCGCGAGCGTCACAGCGAACGGCGCGCAGGCCGAATGGAGCTTCGACGAGTCCGCGGGCGCCCTCTCGGTGACGCTCCCCGAGAGCGCGAACGAGACCACGGTGACGGTAGGCCGCTGAACACCACCCGCCGGCGGATGGCGCTCGGCCTCGCGGTCGCGCTCGTCCTGCTGGCGGTCGGGTACCTGGGGGTCGGGCTCCTCGTGGCGGCCCGGCTCTCCGCCCCGGACCGCGAGCCCATCGGTCCTCCACCGGCCGGTCTCGAGGTCGCG
This sequence comes from Rubrobacter sp., assembly GCA_016781775.1. GTDB lineage: Bacteria > Actinomycetota > Rubrobacteria > Rubrobacterales > Rubrobacteraceae > Rubrobacter_F. The sequence goes on from JADDPR010000545.1 coordinate 7,096, forward strand.
GAGGTCGCCTTCGAGGGGACCGACGGGGTTCCGCTCTCGGCGTGGTGGGTGCCGCCCGCCGGGGGCGGTCCCCAACGGGCGGTCGTGCTGATCCATGGCTGGGGCGGCAGCAGGTCCGACGAGTACGTAATGAGGACCGCGCCGCTGTATGCCAAGTGGGGCTACGGCGTCCTGATGCTCGACCTGCGGGGGCACGGGGAGTCCGGCGGCGAGCGGCGCACTCTGGGCTACCGGGAGGTCCACGACGTGCGGGGGGCGCTCGCGTGGCTCGAAGGCCAAGGCGTCGAGCCCGGCGAGGTCGTGCTGCACGGCTGGTCGATGGGCGGGGCGACGGCCGTCCGGTCGGCACCGGGGACCGGGGTCGCCGCCGTCGTCGAGGAGGCGGGCTACGCCGACCTGCCGCTCCTGCTGCGGGACGAACTCCCCGAGAAAAGCGGCCTGCCGCGCGCCTTCAACGGGGGCACGTTCCTCGCCGCGAAACTCTTCCTGGGCCTCGACCCGTGGGACGTACGACCCCGCAGGGACGCCGCACGCCTCCGGGAGGAGGGCGTCCCCCTCTTCGTCGTCCACTCCACCGCGGACGAGACCGTCCCCTACGAGCACGCGAAGATCTTCGCGGGGGCGAACCCAGACGCCAGGCTGTGGACCCTTGAGGGCTACGGGCACGTCGAGGCGCACGACCACCCCGAGTACGAGGCGAGGTTGCGGGGCTTTCTGGGCTCCATCTCCGAAGGGGACCGGGACGAAGTGCGCGAGGCAGGCTAGCGACGGGGTATCACCGGCTCCGGACGAACGCCTCCAGCTCGGGGTCGGTGAAGTCGTGGACGACGAGACGAACGCCCAGGCGCCCAAGCTTCCCGGGGTCGTGGGTCGAAGCGACGCCGACCGTAGGGATGCCGGCGGTAACGGAGGAGGCGATGCCCGAGGGCGAGTCCTCGAAGGCCAACGCCTCCCCGGCCGCGACGCCCAGGGCATCGAGGGCGGCCCGGTAGGGCGCGGGGTCCGGCTTCCCCACCCCGACGTCGTCCGCCAGGATCACGGTCTCGAAGACCTCGTCGAGATCCAGGGCGCGAAGCACGGCCAGGACGTTCTCCTTCGGGGCGTTCGTGACGAGGGCGACCTCGAGCCCCATCCCCTTCCCCCGCTCGATAAAGCCCACGAGGCCGGGCAAAGGCTCCAGGGCGGCGGCGCGCTCTCGGAAGTCGGCCTCCTTCGCCTCGATCATGGCGCGCCCCTCCTCCTCGGAGAGATTGGGGAGAAACTCGGCGACGATGTCCGGGTTGAGGCGGCCGCTGATCCTCTCCTGGTAGAACGCCCAGTCGACATCGTACCCGTGGGGCCTCAGCAACCCCGCCCAGGTCGGATGATGGACGGAGTCGGTCTCGGCCAGCGTGCCGTCGAGGTCGAAGAGAAGGGCTTTGAGCATCGCGCCAGCATAAAGCCCCCGCCCCGAAGAATCTAGCGCGAGGGGGCTATCCCCCGCCGGAAGCCCCTACGGGCCGTGGTACAGAAACAGGTTCAGGGCACGAGTAATGATGAGCAGAGCGCCTATGTAGAGCAGGATAAAGTACTGCCCCCGCTCCTGGCCCTTTTTGAGGGGGCTCGTCTTGTACTCGGCCATGCCGAGCAGGATCGCTATCGCGCAGAGCCCCCACACCCAGTACAAGAGCAGATACCGCGTTCCATCCCCCGGAGCGGGGTTGAGAGTGGCCCACGCGAAGACCGCCGTGACGAAGAGCGCCAGAAGGATCGAGGCGAGAAACAAAACCTTGTTCGGCCTGCTCCTCCGTCCCCAGGCGAGCCATCCCGAGACCATCCCCGGCGAGTCCTTTGTCCTCGTCCTCGTTGCCATGCGCCCATGTTAGCAGGCGTGTCGGAGCGCACGCGTGAAAGCTCTTCCCGGCCCGCTCGTGGCTGCCGTGAGGGGGCCGGGGGATAGAATATCCCGATGCGTCGACTCCTGATCCTGACCTGCGCGATGGTCCTCGTGGACACCATCTTCTACGCGGCGCTCACCCCGCTCGTGCCGTACTTCACCGGAGAGCTCGGGCTCTCGAAGTCGGCGGCCGGCGTTCTGAGCGGGGCGTTCGGGGTGGGGGTCCTGCTCGGGTCGGCGCCCGCGGGCTACCTAGCGGCCCGGCTCGGGGTGAAGCCCACGGCGCTCCTCGGGCTCGGCCTGATGAGCGCGACGAGCCTCCTCTTCGGGTTCGCAGAGGCGGGTTGGGCGCTCGTGGGCCTGAGGCTCGCGGCGGGGGTCGGGAGCGCCCTTTCGTGGGTCTCGGCCTTCACGTGGCTCGTGGCGAGTACCCCGGAGGAGCGGCGGGGGCAGATGATAGGGACGCTCGTCAGCGCCGCGGTCGTGGGGGCCCTCCTCGGTCCCGCCCTCGGCGGGGCCGCCGCAGCGATCGGGATCTCCGTCGCGTTCGCCCTCGTCTCGGCGTTCGGCCTCGCGGTCGCCCTCTGGGTCCTCTTTACCCCCGCCCCCTCCGCCACGGGCTCGGGCTCGCTCCTCGGGTTCTTCGCCGCGTTCTCGCACCCGAACCTCAGGGTGGGCCTCGCGTTTATAGGGTTCTCCCCCCTCCTCTTCGGCGTGCTCGCGGTGCTCGCGCCGCTGCAGCTCTCCTCCCTGGGGTGGGGCGCTTTCTACGTGGGCATCGTTTTCCTCGTCGCCGCGGTGTTCGAGTCGGTGATTCACCCCCTCCTCGGGCGCTGGTCGGACAAGAAGGGCTACCGACCGCCCATCCTCGCCGGCCTCCTCGGCTCCCTGGTCATCCTGGTCCTGCTGCCCTGGGCGGCTACCCCCCTCCTCGTCGCCCTCCTCGTCGTGCTGGCCGGCGGGGCCTTCAACGCCACGCTCGTCCCCGGCACCTCCATGTTCTCCCGGGCCGCCGAGAAGGCGGGCGTCGAGGGCGCCCTCGCCTTCGGCGCGACCAACTTCGCCTGGGCCGCGGGCTACGCCCTGGGCGCCTCTTCCGGCGGGATCCTCTCGGACCTCGGCGGAGATCTCCTCTCCTACTCGGTGCTCGCCGCCGTCTGCTTGCTCGCCCTGCTCCCCATGCGACGACCCGTCTAAAAAGCCCCAGGGGAGGACGGGGCAAGAGGCCTCTTCGGCTCTACGAGCCCTCCGTTCGAGGCTCACGGCCACGACCCTGGGTGGCTACAACGCCAGGGCCGTGGTGGCACCGATCGGTCGGTCGCCGACGCCTCCTTGAACTTCGGCGACCAGAACTCCGTAACCTCGGCGTCTATCCACTCGGCGCCGTGAAAGCATGCCACGCTCACCCGGTGGTGGCCGTCTTCTACAAAGTAGGCGTCGCCCAGCTTGTAGAGGCTTACCGGGGGCAGCTCCAGCCCGAGACGGAACGCCCTGTCGATGCGCTTCCACCTCTCCCGCGAGAGCCCGCGCAGCGGCATGAACCCCTCGTCGAACCAGTCGCTCTTGCCGTCGCTGCCGACGATGCGGCTCAACTCGACCGTGCTCCTACCGCGCCGGACGCCGCTGGCCGCCCCGACCGAGCGCCGCGTCTCCTGAAACGCCAGGAGCTTGCTGGTTCCGGCACTACCCCGCAGCCTCCTCCCGACACCGCGCATCCACGCCCTGCGCCTGGCAACGGTGAAGTCCCTGTCCACCCCTTCCTCCAGGCTCATCAGGTCCACCATCGCCACTACCTCTTTTGTTGCTTCGTCCACAAAGATTGTATCGGGCGTTGCGCTTCGCCGGTAGGGGCGGTGCGGCGACGGCCTTTCCGGGACGGGGCGCCGCGTCGCCGTGTGACCTGCGGGCCTTGCCCCTGATCCGTGGCGGTGCAAATATAAGCCCCGCTGGATCAGAGACGCGAGAGTTAGGGGAAGGCTAGTTGGACATCAAGGCGGCGGTGGCGTTCGGGGCGGGAGAGCCCCTGAAGGTAGAGACGGTGCAGCTTGAAGGCCCGAAGGCCGGCGAGGTGCTGGTGGAGATAAAGTCTACCGGCGTGTGCCACACGGACGAGTACACGAGGAGCGGGTCGGATCCCGAGGGGCTCTTCCCGTCGGTCCTCGGGCACGAGGGCGCGGGGGTCGTGGTGGAGGTCGGGCCCGGGGTCACGAGCGTCTCCGAAGGCGATCACGTCATCCCTCTGTACACCCCCGAGTGCCGCGGGTGCAAGTCGTGCCTGAGCCGCAAGACGAACCTGTGCACGGCGATCCGCTCTACCCAGGGCCAGGGCCTCATGCCCGACGGGACGAGCCGTCTCTCGCTCAACGGCGACCCGCTCTACCATTACATGGGCACCTCGACCTTCGCGAGCCACGCCGTCCTGCCGGAGATCGCCGTGGCGAAGATCCGCGAGGACGCCCCGTTCGAGAAGGTCTGCTACATCGGCTGCGGCGTAACGACGGGGATAGGGGCCGTGATCTACACCGCCGGCGTCGAGCCGGGCTCCAACGTCGTCGTCTTCGGGCTCGGGGGCATCGGGTTGAACGTCCTGCAGGGCGCGAGGATGGTCGGGGCGGACAAGATCATCGGCGTCGACCTAAACCCCGACCGCAAGGAGATGGCCGAGAAGTTCGGCATGACCCACTTCGTGAACCCAGAAGAGGTGGAGGGCGACCTCGTCCCGTACCTCGTCGACCTCACGGACGGGGGCGCCGACTACTCCTTCGAGTGCATCGGCAACGTGAACGTGATGCGCCAGGCCCTCGAATGCTGCCACAGGGGCTGGGGCGTCTCCGTCATCATCGGGGTCGCGGGGGCGGGGCAGGAGATCTCCACGCGCCCGTTCCAGCTTGTCACCGGCAGGGTGTGGAAGGGCTCGGCCTTCGGCGGCGCGAGGGGTAGGACGGACGTGCCGAGGATCGTGGACTGGTACATGCAGGGCAAGATCGACATCGACCCCCTCATCACCCACACGCTGGCGCTCGAAGACATAAACGACGCCTTCGACCTGATGCACAAGGGCGAGTCCATCCGCAGCGTCGTGAACTTCTAGGGGCGAAGGAATGAGCAACCTCACGACTTCGAGCACACACCGCTGCTTCGGCGGGACCGTGAGCTTCCATGAGCACCGCTCCGAGGCCTGCGACGCCACCATGCGCTTCGCGGTCTACGCCCCGCCGCAAGCCTCAGAGGGGCCGGTCCCCGTCCTCTACTACCTCGCCGGGCTCACCTCCACGGAGGCCAACTTCATGGAGAAGGCCGGGGCACAAAGGGTCGCCTCCGAGCTCGGCCTGATGCTCGTCGCCCCCGATACGAGCCCCCGCGGCCTTGACCTCCCAGGGGAGCACGACGACTACGACCTGGGCTCCGGCGCCGGCTTCTACATCGACGCCACCGCCGAGCCCTGGTCGGGGCACTACAAGATGTACTCCTACGTCACCGGGGAGTTGCCCGGGCTCGTCGAGTCGAGCTTCCCCGCCCGCGCGGACTCGCGGGGCATCTTCGGCCATTCCATGGGGGGGCACGGCGCCCTTACCATCGCCCTCAAAAACCCGGAGAGGTACCGCAGCGTCTCGGCCTTCGCCCCGATCTCGGCGCCGGCGCGCGCGCCCTGGGGCAAGAAGATCTTCTCGAACTACCTCGGCCCTGACGAAGAAGCCTGGCGCGAGCACGACGCCTCGGAGCTCGTCAGGAAGGGCGCCTTCGCCGACGGCCGCACCATCCTCGTGGACCAGGGCACCGGAGATCAGTTTCTCGACGAGCAGCTCTATCCGGGCGTCCTGGAGGAGGCCTGCGCCGAGGCCGGCCAGCCCCTCACGATACGGCGCCACGAGGGCTACGACCACGGCTACTACTTTATCTCGACCTTCGTAGACGATCACCTGCGCCACCACGCGCAAGCGCTGAACGCCTAAAGCCTTCGGACACACGAGTAGGGGGGCGGGGTTATTCCCCGCCCCCCTACTCGTCGCTTATGGCCCGTTTAGTAGGCGGCGACGCCCGCTTCCGCGACCTCCTGGTCCTGTTCGATGGTGCCGGTCGAGACGCCGATGGCGCCCATTATGCTGCCGTCGCGCACGAGCGGGATGCCACCGGGGAAGACGACGAGACGCCCACCGTGGGCGTCGCTAAGCCCGTAGATCGGGCCGTCCGGCCGGGTCAACTCCTGGAGGCCCCCCGTCTCCCCCTGGAACGCGATGGCGGTGTAGGCCTTGTTTATCGCGATCGTGATGCTCCCGATGTGCGCGCCGTCCATCCTGACGTGGGCCTTGAGGTTCCCCCCGGCGTCCACGACGGCTATGTCCATCGGCTGGCCGATCTCCTCGGCCTTCCTCGCGGCGGCGTCGATGACCCGGCGCGCCTCCTCAAGCGTTATGGTGTCCAGAACCTTCCCGGCCATGCCTTTCCCCTTTCCCCAGTCGTTAAGAACCTAAGACCCGTTCTTGCGCGACCAGTGCTCCTCCGTAACGTACGTCTCGGCGAGCTCGAGCGTCGTGGCGTGGGCGACGAAGTTGACGTTCTTGTTCACGGCGTACAGGGCCTGCGGGGCGACCAGGAACAGCGACAGCACCTCGTCGTAGACGAAGCGGTCGATCTCCGCCGAGAGCGCGCTCTGGCGCTCGGCGTCCGTCTCCTTGGCGAACTGGCCCATCAGCCGGTCGAACTCCGCAACCGGCGGTCCCGTGCGGAACGGCCCGCCCTCGCTGTAGAGGTAGTGGTGCATGAAGGCGGGCGGCGCGTCGGCGGAGAGGTCGATCCAGGCGTGCAGGAGCACGTCGAACGGGAGCGCCATAACCTTCTCGACGAGCGCGTGCTGGGCCGCGAGAAGTCCCTCGTCCGGGACGACCATGACCTCCACGTCTATGCCCAGAGACTCCCGCAAGTCGCCCTCCAACATCCGGGCAACGCCCTCCGTGCTGGTCGTCGTGGCGAGCCTCAGCGGGCGTCCCTCGGGCCAGCCGGCCTCCTGGAGGAGCCGCTTCGCCTCCCCGGGGTCGTGCGGGTAAGGCTCGTTGCCCGGGTAGCCGCCGGCGTAGGCGGGGATGACCCCGGCACTCTGGTGGGCGTAGCCGTTGAAGGCCTCGCTCACGAGCCGGGCGCGGTCCACGGCAAGGTTCAGCGCCTTGCGGGCCCGCTTGTCGTGCAGGGGCGCGTCCTCGGCGCCGCGGTTGATGAGGCCGAGCAGGATGCGCATCGAGTCGATGACCTCGAGCTTGGCGTACTCGGAGTTCTGCACCTTCTCGGCGTCCGCCGGGGCGACCTCGGTGACGAGGTCTATCTGGCCCTCGGTCGTGCACACGAGGTCGAGCGCCTCGGCCGGCGAGATGTCGTTGCGGAAGATGACCTTCTCGAGGCGCGGGCCGCGTTCTTTGTTCCAGTGGTCCTCGAACGCCGTGAGGACGACGCGGTCGGTGCGGTCCTCGCGCGTGTCGAGCCAGACGCAGTTAAGCGGGTCGGCCCCCATTATGGCGATCTCGGTGTACAGGGAGGAGTAGCCCTCGGAGAGGACGAACGGACCGGTGCCCCACGGGCCCGGAGCGTCGATTATTCACCAGTGGCCTTCGCCTGTTCCCAACTTCTTGTAGCCGAAGCCGATCTCATCCCAGAAGCGCGTGCTCGCGAGGTGGAAGCCGCGGAATTTGCCCAGGATGGCCCCGTCCGGCTCCGGGAAGATCATGCGAACGGTGTAATCGTCGATGACCTCGAGCCTCGTGTCCGGATGGAAGTTGAGCGAGGTTCCCGGCGGGTGCGGCGCCCGCCAGCGCTGCACCTCGTAGAAGGCGCGCTTGAAGCTCCGGACGTCGAACTGCTCGCCGTCCTGGAACGTGATCCCCCGCCTCAAGACGACCTCCAGCGTCGTCTCGTTTATCCAACGGGACTCTTCCATCGCCGCCCCCACGAGACGACCATCCGGCGTCGTCCGCACCGGCTCTTCCATCGTGTTCCACGTGATGAACAGCCAGTTCAACGCGTTGGGGTCCACAACGTGGATCGTACCTACGGGCGTATGCTTCCCGCCCTCCGCCGAGGCTTGCCTGGTAGCTTGTGCCATGCTTCTCCTCTCCTTGTGCCCTTTCCGGCACGCATGCTAACAGAGGGGGACCCCCGCGCAACCGTAAAAACAGATATTTTGAGGGAGAGCGGAAACCCGGCGCTAATGAATCAACTCGACCCGTACCCTGAGCCCCAGGTCGGCCCATGCACGATCCGCCGTGAGAGCCGTGAGGTCCAGGGAAGCGGCGAGGGCAAGACAGGTACGGTCGGCGAGCGAGAGGCCCGCGGCACGGGTAAGCGGTCTCAAACGCGCGATCTTCAGCGCCTGCATCTCGTCGAGGGGATGCACCACCAGACCTTCTCCGAGAACCCCACCCTCCACCATCGCTCGCCTCGTGTGCTCCGGATCTCCGCCTCCCTCAACGACCCTGGTCAGCACCTCCGCCCAGTTCACGGAGCTGATCAGAGCTCCCGCGACAAAAGCTTCTTCGACGACTTCACCGCCAGGTTCGTCCCTTAGATAAGCGAGCACTGCCGAGGCGTCGAGCACGACATTCAGAGTCCTTC
>JADDPR010000010.1 GCA_016781775.1 Rubrobacter sp.
CGAGCCGATGAAGCAAACGGTCAGCGCACTAGCCGCACCGTACAGCGCGGTCGTAATCTTGAGAAGGTGCCCGCGCCTTTCTCAGCCGTGGTGTTCTCTGTAAGCCGCGATGTCCTTTAGTTGCGCCTCCACCCACTTCTCGATGGTGTTCTCCCTGACCTGCCGTTTCAACGCCTCGGCGCGGCGCTTCTTCTCTTCCTCGGGCATGGTGAGGGCGGCGTGGATGGCATCGGCCCCCTCGTCGAGGTCGAAGGGGTTTACGGAGATCGCGAATTCCCCCAGCTCTTCCTGCGCGCCGGCGTTCTCGGAGAGGACGAGGACGCCGTTCTCCTCGTTGACGACGGCGGCCTCCTTGGCGACGAGGTTCATGCCGTCGCGGACGGCGTTCACGAGCAGGACGTCGTAGGCCTTGTAGGCGGCGACGGAGCGGGGGAAGTTGTCTTCCATAGAAAGGACCACGGGCTGCCATTCGCCAGTGCCGTGCTTGTCGTTGACCTCCTCGACGGCCTTCTGGATCGCGTCGGCGTACGCCGCGTATTCGGGGATGTCGCCCCTGGAGGGCTGGAGGCCAGCGAGAAAGGTCACCTCCTCCTTCATCTCGGGGTGACGCTCGAGCATGCGCCCGTACGCCTGGAAGCCCCGGAGGACGTTCTTTGAGAGGTCCATGCGGTCTATGCGCAGGAGAAGCTTGCCGGGGAGGTCCCTGACCGAGCTCTCCTGCTCGAGGACGGCGTCGCTCTCGGCCAACTCCTCGAACTCCCCGGGGTCGATGGAGATGGGGTAGGCGCGGGCCCATACCTCGCGGCCCTCGTAGCGGACGACTCCCCCCTCCTCGTCGGTCTCTACCCCGAGCACCTCGCGGGCGGTGCGGACGAAGTTGCGGGCGTAGCGATCCGTGTGGAACGCGACGACGTCGGCCCGGAGGAGGCTGCGCAAGACGCCCTCACGCACGTACCGGGGCAGCACGCGCCAGCCTTCCGGATCCGGCCAGGGGATGTGGACGAAGAGCGAGACGAACGGGGCGTCCCCGAGGCGCTCCCGCAGAAAGTGCGGGACCATGTAGAGCTGGTAATCGTGGACGAGGATGATGGGCTCCCCCCCGCCCCGCGAACTGCTCTCCAGCACGCGCTCGACGGCCCCTGCGAAGTTCTCGTTGACGGGGAGGTAGCCCTCCTCCCACGCCCGGCGGGTATCGTCGCCCAAAGAGGGGGCATACGGGAGGTCGTAGAGGCCGTGCTGGACAAACCAGAGCAGGGGGTTGGCGAGGGTATTGTACATGAGGTCGTAGGCGCCCTCGTCGTGCTCGACGAGCGCCACCCTGAGGTCCTCGACCTCGTACGGCTCCTCGCGGCTCTCCCCTGCAACGCGGGCGTCCTCGTCGGACGTTGCGGAAGCGATCCAGACCGCCTCATCCTGACGCCGCGAGACGGCGTTCAGGGCCGTTACGAGGCCGCCGGCGCCCCGCGAGTAGGTGCGGGTACCGGAATCGTCACGCGAGAACGTCACGGGCCCACGGTTCGAGACGATCACTATAGGGGAGCCGTTCTTCGCTTCGCCGCCGTCGGCGCCCTGTGCGACCATCTCGTGGACCTCCCGGTTTACTCGTTCTTGTTTGGTGAAAGTCTAGACGTTCAGAAGCTCGGCGAAGAGCTTGAGGTCGTCGCGCAGCAGGCGAGGAGTGAGGTAGTGCTCGCGAACGTGCTCCTTGCCGCGGCGGCCCATGCGGCGGGCGAACTCCGGATCTTTGAGGAGCTTGGTGCAGGCAGCGGCGGCCTCCGGGACGTTGTCCACGAGAATGCCTCCACCCTGGTCCACCTGCATCGGGATGCCGCCGACCCTGCCGGCGACGAGCGGGCGGGCCTTCCACAGGGCCTCCGTCACCACGAGCCCGAAGCCCTCCCGGATGGACTTCTGGATCACCACGTCGGCCAGGGATTGGAAGGCGTTCACCTCTATGGCGCCCACGTTCGTGAGGTTCGAGAAGAGGAAGATGTCGCTGTCCCCCGCCGCGTAGTTTACGGTCTTGTACCAGTAGTCCCACCCCTCGGGGTCGTCGTGGGCCATCGAGCCGACGAGGACGAGCTGGACCTCCGGGACCTCCTCCTTGACCATGCGGTACGCGTCTATAACGCCAAGAGGGTCCTTCCAGGGGTCGAAGCGCGAAACCTGGAGCAGGAACGGCCGCTCGGGGTCGACGCCGAACTGGTTCGTTATGAAACGGGCGTCGTCGGTCGAGAGGGCCATGTTCTTCGGGCTCAGGGGGTCGATCGCCGGGGGGATGATGACGAGGCCCGGGAGGTCCACGTCGGGCGGGGTGTACTCCTTCATCGTGTAGATCTGGGCGTCGTAATCGCGGATGTACGGGGAGAGGTAGTTCAGGACCCCCTCGTTCGGGGTCGACGTGTCGATGTGGCAGCGCCAGATCCACTTCGTCTCCGGCGTGAGCCCCCCCGAGAAGTGCTTGAGGAGGGCAGGCTGCGGATCGTGGATAAAGACTATGTCCCACTCCTTGCCCGACCGGGCGAGGGCCGCCGCCGACTCGCGGTTGTACTCCTCGTAGATTGCCCGGCTCTCTATAGTGAGGTTATAGGGAGCGCCCTGCAGGGCGTTGTGGAAGCCCTTGGTCACGTTGAAGAAGGGCTCCGCACCGAGCATGACGCCCCACTCGGCCTCCAGGCCGGCGTCGCGCATGAGCGGCACGAGGGTGTACAGGATCTCCGCGACCCCCCCGCCGAAGGCCGTGGCGTTCACGTGCAGCACCCGCGCGCCTTTCAGGCGTTGGGAGAGGTCTTGTATCTCTTCGTAGAGTTCCCGGCGAATAATGCTGCGGTAGTCGGCCAGCGATTTGTGGCCTGCATTAACCTGCTGGAGCAAGGCCCTTCCCATCAGTAGTAGACGAGCGGTTCGAGTACGCCACACAGTATATTGCGACGGCGGAGCCGCGCAAGCGGTCCCGTGGGTTAAGGCCCTATTTCTCCGGGCTTCCGGGTCGTTGGCTCAAGTACCGGAGGTCGCGCGACGCACCATCCTGAGGCGCGTGCCCTCGGAGGTGGAATCCACGACGACTTCGTCGACGAGGCCCCGAATTACCGTAAGACCGAATCCCCCGTGCTCGCCGGGCTTCCCGGAGAGCTCCTCGAGGTCGAAGCCTCCGCCGGCGTCGGTGACTGTAACCTCCACCGCCCGCGGCAAGACCCTGTACTCGATCTGGAAGGATCCCACCTCGGCGTGGCGCACCACGTTGGTCGCGGCCTCGGTTACGGCCAGCTTCAGGTCGTAGACGTCCTCCGGCCCGAAGCCGGCGAGTTGTCCTACACACGAAACTACGAGCCTCCCGAGCAGGATGTACTCCGCGCTGCTCGGTATCTCGAGGACTATGGGCTCCGCGTTCCCGGAACTTTTTTCCTGCTGTTCTCTCATAGTTTCACAAGTCATTTGAGTTCGCCTCCAGAAGCCTGGCAAGGCGTCGCAGTGCGTGGCGACCGCGTGCCCAACTCCTTGTCTCCGCGCTCATCCCTACCCAGCCCCGATGGTCTTTAACCTGTGGGACTCAAAAATCTATGAGTTGTATGGGCGACCGGGAGCGCCGGGGTAGGTTATGCCCCGCCCGAACTCCCATCGTCGGGCTTCTGGCCCACGGCTTCCTCGTAGAGGTGTTCGGCCTCTTCTTCCTCCCTGCGGCGCGCTGCCTCCGCCTCGCGCCGGGCGTACCCGTTCTCCGAGCCGCTGCGCTCGAGGTAAGGGCGGAAGAGGTCCATCGGAATCGGGATGATGACCGTGGAGTTGTTCTCCGAGGAGATCTCGCCGAGGGTCTGGAAGAGCCTGAGCTGGAGGGCGGTG
>JADDPR010000107.1 GCA_016781775.1 Rubrobacter sp.
GTCTACCTGGAGAAGTCCCGCCTCGCGTCGTAGGGGGAGCAGCTAGGCGTCCGTCTTCGGCGGCGCCGTCGAGCCGCGCACCACGAGGCGAGTGGGCAGTATCTCCGTGCGAGGGGGGTCCTCGCCGCGGAGCCCGGAGACGAGCAGCCTGCCGGCTTTTAGCCCCTTCTCCATGTGGGGCTGGTGTACCGTGGTGAGCGGCGGGTTTGCGCGCGCGGCCTCCGGTACGTCGTCGAAGCCGACCACGGAGAGGTCGCCGGGGACGGCGAGGCCCATCTCCTCCGCCGCCTCCGTGACCCCGAAGGCGAGCAGGTCGCTCGTGGCCAGGATCGCCGTGGGCCGGTCGTCCGGGGCGAGGAGGACCCCCGCCGCCGCCTTCCCCTCCTCCAGGACGTTCTCGGCGCACTCGTAGACGGGGACGCGCTCCCACGGGATGCCCGCAGGGTCCAGGGCCTCGGCGTAACCCCGGAGGCGCTGGCCGCTCGCCAGGAAGGTGGCGGCCGATTGCCGGTCGGCTCCTACGAGGCCGCCCACGGGCTCCCGGGCCAGCTCGAAGGAGACCACACCGATACGCCGGTGCCCGAGGGAGACGAGGTGTTCGGCCGCGGCTCGTGCGGCTCCGCGGTCGTCTATGCCGACGAGGGGCGTGCCCATGCCTTCGGGCTGGTCGACGAGCACGGTGGGCACCCGACGCTCGATCACCGCATGGACCGATGGGTCGTCTTCGGGCATCGAATAAACCACGAACCCGTCCACCGCCGCCTTGCCCACGGCCTCCACGTCCGACTCGTCCCGCAGAGAGCCGGTGACGAGCAGCAACTGAAGCCCCGCCTCCTCGGCGGCCTCGGAGATCCCTCGCAAAAACAACACCGCGGCCGGATCCTCGAAGGCGTAGGAGAGCCGATCCGCGTAGAGCACCCCGATCACGCCCGACCGACCGCGCCTCAAGGAGCGCGCGGTCGGATCCGGACCCGGATACCCGAGCCGCCGCGCCACCTCCAGAACCCTCTCCCTCAACCCCGACGAAAGCTGATCCGGACGGTTGTACGCGTTCGAAACCGTCGCCGGAGAAACCCCAACCTCTGCGGCGACCTCCTTCAGCGTCGCCCGCCGCCCAGGCTCTCGCCGCTGTTCGAAGTTTGCAGCCATAGGACCGGCATGCTACTTTACTTAAACGGTTCAGAAAAATGTTAAATGGAGGATGGCGGTGGTTGGGTTACTGGGCTTCGATGAGCAGGCAGGTGCCGCCGCTGCCCGCGCATGGCGCCCGAAGTTGGCTACGAAAAGCTGCGCGAGCACGGTAGATGGTCTTGCGGAGGCCGGGGCGGGTTCCATCGCGGTCGTCCCCCTGCTCGGACGATCCGGAGGAGTTATCGGCGACGTCCCGGAAGATTTGCCGCCGATCGTTGGGGACCGGGGAGCGTAAGGGCGGATGGGCGATCGCTCTGGGGCGCAATACGGTTGTCGGAATCTGGCGCTCGCTTTGTTGTGCGTGGCGCAGTTCGTCGACGTGCTTGATGTGAACGTCGTGATCGTGGCGCTGCCAGCTATCGGCCGGGAGTTGGGGTTCTCGCAGGGGATCTGCAGTGGGTGGTTACGGCCTACGTGCTCTTCTTCGCGGGTTTCCTTCTGCTCGCCGGGAGGATGGCGGACCTCTTCGGCAGGCGACGGATGTTCGTCTCGGGGATAGCGCTGTTCGCCTCGGCCTCGCTCGTGTGCGGCCTCGCGGGCTCGCCCGTGATGCTCGTGCTCGCGCGGGCGGCGCAGGGGCTGGGGGCGGCGATTACCGCTCCGGCGGCGCTCTCGATCATTACCGAGCTTTTCTCAGAGGGTTCGGAACGGAACCGGGCGCTGGCCGTGTGGACGGCGGTCGCCGCTGGCGGCGGAGGCGCGAGCCTGGTCCTGGGCGGTCTTCTCACGGACAGGCTTGGGTGGGAATGGGCCTTCTTCGTCAACGTGCCCATTGGTATCGCCGCCGTCGCGCTCGCCCCGATCCTCCTGCCACGAGACCCGCGGACAGTGGCCTCCCGCCGTCTGGACGCGCCCGGCGCGATCGTGGCGACCGGGGGGCTCGTGCTCCTGGTCTACGGCCTCACGAGGATCGAGGAGGATAGCCTGGACTCGCCCCTGACCCTGGGGGCGCTCGGCCTCGCCCTCGCCCTGGTCCCGATATTCCTCCTCATCGAGCGCGGGGTCGCCGATCCGCTCGTCCCCTTGAGGACCTTCCGCTCGCGGAACTTGGTCGGTGCAAACCTCATCGCCTTCGTCAACACGGCGACGAGCAGCTCTACGGGCGTGTTGCTCGCCCTCTATCTTCAGGGGGTGCTCGGCCGGTCTTCAACCTTTACCGGACTGGTCTTTCTGCCGTTAAGCGTGGCCGTCATCTTCGGCTCCTTCGCCGGCTCCTGGATTATCGGCAGGACGGGCGCGAGGTTCGCCGCTGCGTCGGGCCTTCTCGTCGTGGCCCTCTCGGCCCTAGTAACTTCGAGGATCTCGGTTGTGGGAGGTGTCGGGTACGTGGTGGCGGGTTCGGTCCTCGGGGGCCTCGGACTCGGGTGCGCCGCGGTCGCCGCGACGGGGATAGGGACCTCGGCCGCGGGAAGCAAGGAGCAGGGGCTCGCCTCGGGGCTCCTGAACAGCGCGGCGCAGATCGGCACGGCCCTCGGCGTGGCGGCGCTCGTCACGGTCGCCGCTGCCCGCACCGGCACGCTTTTGGACGGGGGAGCCGCGATGGCGGAGGCGGCCGTCGAGGGTTACAGGTTGGCCTTCTTCGTTTCGGTGGGGCTGGCCATCGTGGGTTCCCTTATCGCTATCTTCGTGGTTCGCGAGAAGGAAGCGCTCTAGGGTGAAGGGGTTGTTTTCGGGCGAAGGGGAGCGACCGCTGCGGGCGGCGCGGCTCGCGGTGCTCGCGGTCTTTTTTCTGAACGGCTTCGGCTTCGCGAGCTTCGTCGTCAGGATACCGGCGGTTCAGGAGAGGCTCGCCTTGGGCGAGGGACTCCTCGGGCTGGCGCTCCTCGGGGTCTCCCTGGGATCTTTGCCCTCCATGCCCCTGACGGGCTGGCTCGTCTCGCGCTTCGGGAGCAGACCCGTCGTTGGGATCTCCGCGCTCCTCTTCCCCCTCGCGCTGTCGGTCGCGGCGCTCGCACCCGGTCTACCAACCCTCGTTTCGGCCCTCGTCCTCGTCGGAGCGTCGGCTGGCCTCCTGGACGTCTCGATGAACGCGCACGCCTCGACCGTCGAGAAGGGGTACGAACGGAGGATCATGTCCTCCTTCCACGCCGCCTTCAGCTTCGGGGGGCTCGCCGGGGCGGCGAGCGGCGGCCTCGTCGCCTCCGCGGGAATAGGCGTAGCGCTGCACGTCCTCGGCGTCGCGGCGCTCTCGGCGGTCGCTGCCGCCCTCGTCTACGGCTCGCTCCTGCCGGCGGGCGCGGACAGGGGAGAGGCCGGGGCCCCGGCGTTCGCCCGACCGACGCGGGCGCTCGTGGGGCTCGGCGTCATCTCCTTCTGCGTGCTGCTCGGAGAGGGGGCGATGGCCGACTGGAGCGCGGTGTACCTCAGCAACGACCTCCGAACCGGCCCCGGGTTCGCCGCCGCGGGGTACGCGGCGTTCTCGCTGACGATGGCCACGGGACGCCTCTTCGGGGACCGCCTCGCCGATGCCCTGGGGCCCGCGACGCTGGTGCGCCTCGGAGGCACGATCGCCGCCGCCGGGCTCGCCTTCGGTCTGCTCGTCGCGACCCCCGCCGCCGCGCTCCTCGGGTTCGCCGGCGTGGGGCTGGGATTGTCCGTGATCTTCCCGACGGCCCTCGGCGCCGCGGGGCGCGCGGAGGGCGGCACCGGCCCCGCCATCGCCGCCGTCTCGACCGCCGGGTACTTCGGTTTCCTCGTCGGGCCGCCGACCATCGGGTTTCTCGCCGAGGCCACGAGGCTCGGCGTCGCCCTCTTCCTCGTCGTCGTCCTGAGCGTGGCGGTCGCGGTGCTCGCCGGCGCGGTCGGGCGCGGGGCGGGGCGCAAGAAGGGGGCCTCCCGATGACGGTGGACCCTGGGATGCTCGCGCAGGTCTTCGTGGTGGCGGTTCTGGCCTGGATCGGGCACGCGCTCCTCAAGGCGTCCCGGGACCCGAAGACGCCGCGCGGGGACGCGGTGCTGCTCGACCTGGGGCTCGGGTTGGGTGCGGTGGCGATCCTGGTGCTGGCGCTTGTAGCGTCGATGAAGATGCTCTCGTAAGAGCCCCAACCGTCTCCGCAGGCCGCGGGTCGCGCGTGCATGCTGCGGTGGCTGCGTTATCTTCTACCGGTCGGCATCGTATACGGAGACGGAGGTAAGGATATGAGGGCCTGGGAGATAAGGGGAGACCTCGGTATAGCCAATCTCGCGATCGCTGAGAAGCCGGAGCCCGAGCCGGGGCCCGGGGAGGTCGTCGTCGAGGTGCGTGCCTGCTCCCTCAACTACCGGGATCTCCAGGTGGTGCGGGGACAGTACGGATCGAACACGCGGCTGCCCCTGGTACCGTTCTCCGACGGGGCAGGCGAGGTCGTCGCCGTCGGGGAGGGCGTCGCGCGTTTCGCCCAGGGGGACCGGGTCTCGGGCATCTTCATGCAGGGTTGGATCTCCGGCGAGATCACCCCCGCCGCCGCGGCCACCGCTCTGGGCGGGGCGATAGACGGGATGCTCTCCGAGAAGGTAGTCCTCTC
The DNA here is from genome assembly GCA_016781775.1 of Rubrobacter sp. Lineage (GTDB taxonomy): Bacteria > Actinomycetota > Rubrobacteria > Rubrobacterales > Rubrobacteraceae > Rubrobacter_F. The sequence continues at coordinate 4,695 of JADDPR010000107.1, forward strand.
CGAGGAGGGGCTCGTGCGCATCCCGGAGCACCTCTCCTTCGAGGAGGCCTCGACGCTCCCATGCGCGGCCGTCACCGCATGGAACGGCCTCGTCGAGAAGGGCGGCCTCAAGGCGGGCGAGACGGTGCTCGTTCAGGGGACCGGAGGCGTCTCGCTCTTCGCCCTTCAGTTCGCGAAGATGTTCGGGGCGCGGGCGATCGCGACCTCGAGCAGCGACGAGAAGCTGGAGCGGGCCCTCACCTTGGGCGCCTCCGACGGCATCAATTATAAAAAGAATCCTGGGTGGGACGAGCGTGCGCTGGAGCTCACCGGAGGCCGCGGCGTGGACCACGTCGTCGAGGTCGGCGGCCCCGACACCCTCAACGGTTCGCTCTCCGCCGTGCGGATGGGTGGCGGGATCTACATGATAGGAGTCCTCACCGGCATCAGCGGCGAGGTGAACACCGCCCTCATACTCCGCAAGAGCGTCCGGGTGCAGGGCATCTACGTCGGCTCCCGGGCGATGTTCGAGGCCATGAACCGCGCCATTTCCCTGAACGAGCTGAGGCCCGTCATCGACCGTGCCTTCTCCTTCGAGGAGGTCCCGGACGCCCTGCGCCACATGGAGAGCGGCGCCCACTTCGGCAAGATCGTCGTCCGCTTCTAGAACTCAGCTGGGTTGGGCAAAGCACGAGGGGGAGAAGGACCTCATCCTTTACCGTAGACCGTGGGAGGAGGGTGACCGGACGATGGGGGAGAGCCGTTGGTGGGAGCGCGGGGTCGTCTACCACGTCTACCCGCGCTCGTTTAAGGACTCCTCCGGCGACGGCGTCGGGGACCTGCGGGGTATCACCGAGGGGCTAGGGTATCTCTCGTGGCTGGGGGTGGACGCCGTCTGGATCTCGCCGTTCTACCCCTCCCCCATGAAGGACTTCGGCTACGACGTCTCGGATCACGAGGACGTCCACCCGACCTTTGGGACCCTGGAAGACTTCGACGCCCTCGTCGCCGAGGCCCACCGCCTCGGCCTCAAGGTCATCCTCGACTACGTCCCGAACCACACCTCCGACCGGCACCCCTGGTTCGAGGAGTCGCGCTCGTCGAGGCAGAGCCCCAGGCGCGACTGGTACCTCTGGCGCGACCCCGACCCGAGGACCGGCGGCCCCCCGAACAACTGGCTCGCCAGCTTCGGCGGCCCGGCCTGGACCTATGACGAGGGGACGGGCCAGTACTACTACCACGCTTACCTCCCCGAGCAGCCCGACCTGAACTGGCGCAACCGGGAGGTCCGGGAGGCCATGCTCGGCGTCCTGCGCTTCTGGTTGGATCGCGGCGCGGACGGCTTCCGGGTCGACGCCCTCCGCCAGCTCCTGAAGGACGACCGCTTCCGGGACAACCCGCCCAACCCTTCCTACCGAACCGAAGGCTCGCCCTACGACGCCCTCCTGCCGGCCTACTCCACCGACCGGCCCGAGGTACACGAGGCCATACGACGGATGCGCGGGGTCCTCGACGGGTACGGCGAGAGGCTCCTCATCGGGGAGCTGTATCTGCCCATCGACCGGCTCGTGGCCTATTACGGAGAGGGTGGCACCGGCGTCCACCTGCCGACGAACATGCACCTCATCCCAATCCCCTGGAACGCCCGCGAGATAGCCTCCCTCATCGAGCGCTACGAGGCCGCCCTCCCCGAAGGCGCCTGGCCGAACTGGGTCCTCGGCAACCACGACCGCTCGCGCATCGCCAGCCGCGTCGGGGCGGCGCAGGCCCGGGTGGCCGCGATGCTCCTGCTCACGCTGCGCGGCACCCCCACGATCTACTACGGAGACGAGGTAGGGATGCACGACGTTCCCATCCCCCCGACCAAAATACGGGACCCCTGGGAGAAGAACGTCCCCGGCCGGGGCCTCGGCCGAGACCCCGAGCGCACCCCCATGCAGTGGAGCCCGGAGACGAACGCAGGCTTCTGCCCCGCGGACGCGGAGCCCTGGCTCCCCATCGCCGAAGACCACGACCGGAACAACGTCTCCACCGAGCGCGACGACCCCGCCTCCATCCTGACCCTCCACCGTCGCCTCCTCGCCCTCCGCCGTGCAACACCCGCCCTCTCTACGGGCTCGTACGCTCCGGTCCCCGCCACCGGCGACGGGCTCGCCTACCTCCGCGAAGGAGACGGCCGCCGCTACCTCGTCGCCCTCAACCTCGGCCGCGACCCGCACGAGCTCGCCCCCGACGCCGGGTCCCCGTGGCGCGGACGCATCGTGCTCTCAACCCATCCGGACCGCGAAGGGGAGATCCTGGACGGCAAAGCAGGCCTCCGCCCCGACGAAGGCCTGATTATCGAACTTCACCCCTAACCCTCGATCACGCGTACAACCTCCACGGAGCATGAGTCGGCAAGTCCCCCACAACCACAACCCATGGCCCTCCTCAGCGCCAGGCACCCCACGAGTCGGGGCCGAGAAAATGCCCCAAAATAGCCCTTTTTGGTTTAGCCTCTACTGCAGGTTGAGGTGAACCTTGGCGGAAGTCATGGGTAGAGCAAGGTTGACGTTGTAGCGCAAGCCTGGATGTGCGAACTTCTCCCTCGGCCGCTGCTGAAGATACCAAGGGGGGAACACATGCAGCCTGGTTCGGATTTCGACCGTTTCGAGGATAGCTTCATCGAGTTTTCGGAGCGCATAGTGCTGGAGTGCGACTGTGGGGAGAAGATCGTCCTGCTCGGCATGGAGGACGACTGGAGCGACAGGGAAGACGCCTTCGAGTGCGAGTGCGGCAGGAAGGTCACCCTCACCGACCGCGCCGACGACGAGGTCGCGAGCGTGAGGCGCCTGCTCCGCCGCGACAGGGCCAACACCGCCTGAACGACAGCCCGTCTTCGTTCTCTTTCACGGGATCCGAGCTCTCGACTCCCATCGGTGCGCGAAGGCCGGTCGAGAACGGCTCGGGCAGATCCATGGCATAACGAGGAGGCCTTACCAAACTAGGTAGGGCCTCCTCGTTGCTTCCGAATCTAGCCAGGGTACGTGATTATAGCGTTACCCGAAAACTCTTCACCATGCTGCTTCCCAGGTGATCGGCGTCGCCGGCGAAGTCGACCCGGACCGCGTAGGTTCCCGGAGCGGGAGGCAAGTACGTCAGGGCATAATGGAAATCGGTCAGGGTCGGGGTGCTCGTGAACTGACTCTGGCTCATGGAGATGCTCGTCTCCGTCACCACTCTTCCGTTGCCTGTGATGGTCATCTTGATGTTGCCATCGTGCACGGGGGATACCGCACCCGAGATCCTCACCCTCTGCCCGCTCGCGACACTCGCGGCGGAGACGTTCGACGAGACCACCGCCTTGACGTTCGCCCGATGCACGGCACTGGTGGTGGGTTGGAGCTCCGCGGTCGTATCGCCGGCGAAACGCACCTTGTAGTCCGTGTTCTTGGCGGGCTTCACCCCGGCGAAGCTGTAGGTGCCGGCCGCGTTCGTCGTGGCCTGGCGGAGCGCCCTAAAGCCAGCGGCCCCCACCGGCCTGTGCTCGAGGACCACCCGCTTGCCGGCGACCGCCCTTGCCCCCTAGGCGAGCTTGCCGGAGAGCGTCGTGGCCTGCCCGAAGGTCAGGGACGAAGGGCTGGCGCCCAGGCTCGCGGAGGTCGGCATCAACGCGCCGACCCTCTTGACGGAGCTGGTGGAGGGGAGGAGCTTCGCTGCCGCGTCGCCCTTGAATCTCACCCGGTAGTCGGTGTTTTTGGCGGGCTTTACGCCGGCGAAGGAGAAGCCGCCGCTCGCGCTGGTCGTCCTGACGCCGAGGCTGGTAAAGAGCGTGGCGCCTACCGGCCTGTGCTCGAGGAACACCTGCTTGCCGGCGATCGCGGCCCCGTTCTTCGTCATCTTGCCCGAGAGGGTCGTGGTACTTCCGTAGTTCACCTTTAACGGGCTAGCTATCAAGCTCAGCGAGCTCGGCATGAGGACGTCTACCAGCTTGGTGGGGCTCGTGGAAGCCAACAGCCCCGAACTTGCGTCGCCGGCGTACGTGACCCGGTAGCTGGTATCGCCTTGCGGCTTCACGTTGGCGAGAAGGAAGCTGCCGTCGGAGCCGGTGGTGACGTTCCCGCCCGCGACGGGGCTGAAGGTGTTGCGGCCCGCCGGCCTCTGCTCGATGACCAAGGGCTTCCCGGAGAGCGGGACGTCGCCCCTCATCAACTTGCCCGAGAGCCTCGTCGCCTCACCGAGGTCTACCCTTGGGGGGACGACCTCCAGGCTGATGCTGGTCTGCGCCAGCGCGGCAGCGCCTACTGCGGCGGACGGAGCAGACTCGTTGCCCCTGTCTACCGCCGTGACCCGATAGTAAGAGACCTCGCCTTTGGGCGCGGAGGCATCGGAGTAAGAGGGCGTGCTCAACACGCTCGTCGTGTTCAACTTCTCGAAGGTCCCATCAGCCGAGCCGCTGCGGTAGACGTTGTAACCGACGATGTCGCTCTCGGGGTCGGTCGCCCAGCTCAGGCTTACCCCGGCGGGTGAGCCGATGGCCGTTGCCCCGCTCGGAGTGCCAGGCGCGGTGTCCAGGTTGGTGCCGAGGACGTCGTGGTTTCCGTGGTTGAACACACCCTGGTACCGGGACTCCCAGACCACGGTCTCGCCGTTGATCTGCGGGCTCGTAGTAGGGGCGGCGCCGGATGTCACCTGAAACTCCACGCCGGTCGAGAGGTCTTTGCCGTATATGTCGGCGTCGCCGTTGCGGTGGTCTTCCCAGACCACGATGTTGCCGCTGATCGCCGGGGCTACCTGATCGCCGGAGTTCGAGGTGATCTGGAAGACCTCACCCGTCTCCAGATCCCTGGCCATCAGGTCTCTGCCGAAGATGTCGTAGTTGTTGGGGCTTTCCTGGCGCCAGACCACGACCGAGCCGCTTATGGCCGGCGTGTCCATGAGGCTCGCGCCCGTGCTGACCGGGAACTCCTGGTTGGTCGAGAGGTCCTTGGCGTAGATGTCCGAGCTTCCGAGACCGTTACGATCGTCCTGCCAGACTATCGTGTTGCCGCTAATGTCCGGATTGGTCTTGTTGCCTTCACCGGTGGAAACCAGGGATTCCGCAGCAGGGGTCGAGCAATTGGCGGGAATCTTGGCGCTGTAAATCTCCCATCTGCCGCTACGGTTATCCTGCCACACCACCGTATCGCCGCTGACGGCCACCTTGCGCTGCTCACTGGGGCCCGAGGCGATCGCGCACTCCTCACCGGGCGTCGAGAGGTCGGTTGGTACACGGTAGGCGTAGACATCGGAGTTGCCGTGGCGGTCGTCCTCCCAAAGCACCACCGCGCCGTCGGTCGCGCAGCGCGAGCAGGTGCCCGAGGGTGTCCACGGCGGCGTGCTTGGAGCCCTTCTTGCGCTTGGCCCCGTCGTAGCCGGCGCGGTGGCCGCTCTCGGGCGTCGAGCGCAGCGTGCGGCTGTCCAGGACCGCGGCAGAAGGGTCGGGCGCGCGCCCTTGGGCCAGGCGCAGGACAGCGCGCAGGTCGTGCACCATCGCCTCGAACACCCCGGCGTTGATCCACCTCTGAGTCTGCTGGTAGACGGCCTCCCACGGCGGGAAGTCGTGCGGCAGCATCCGCCACGGCGCCCCGGCCCTCACGATCCACCTCAGCGCGTCGAAGACCTCGCGCAGGTCGTGGGAGCGCTGGGGGCGCCTTGGCGGATGAGCGCCAGGTAGGGGGCGACGAAGGCCCACTCCTCGTCGGAAACGTCGGTGGGGTACGGCTTTCGGTTCGGCATGCCGGCATGCTACCGCTCACGGCCTCGGGAGTTCATAACACGCTCTAGCAAGCCTCATATTCGCGAGCGTAGCATGTCGCTGTTACCGACGGAGGGACTGTTGGCGGGGGGATAGCCTCCGTTGGCCCTACGGGCCAGGTCGACCTACTTGCGCCACTCGCGGGAGGTGACGACCTCGACCTCGGTCGGGACCTTTTTGAGGATGGCGGAGCCGGCGCGGGTCATGGCCGCGCTGGTCCTTTCGGCGACCTCGCCGGCTATGTCCTCCCGGCACTCGACGACGAACTCGTCGTGGATGCAGTTGACGAGCCGGGCGTCGAGGCCCTCGAGATCTTCGCGGACGTAGACGAGGGCGAGCTTGGCGATGTCGGCCGAGGCGCCCTGGATGGGATAGTTCATCGCCTCGCGGCGCATCGCGCCCTTGTCGTCGAAGGCGGAGTCGCCGAACTTCCTGAGGCGTCCGGCGATGGTGCGCAGCGTCCGGTCGCGCACGGCGCGGCTGGCGGTCTTCTGGAGGAAGCTCCTTACCTTCGGGTAGTTGGCGAAGTACTCGTCTATAAGCTGGCGGCCCCGCTCCTCGTCGGTACCGAGCTGCGCCGAGAGGCTCTTCGCCCCGCGCCCGTACATCAGGCCAAAGTTGATCCGCTTGGCCGCCGAACGCTGGTCCTTTGAGACCTCGTCCATCGTCACCCCGTACATCGTCGCCGCCGTCACGCGGTGCAGGTCGTCGCCGTTCTGGAACGCCTCGACGAAAGCCGGGTCGCCCGAGACCTCCGCGAGGATGCGAAGCTCGACCTGCGAGTAGTCCGCGATCACGAAGGTGTAGCCCTCCTCGGCCACGAAGCAGCGGCGGAACTCGTCTTCGTGCGGGATCTGCTGAATGTTCGGGTTCGTACACGCGAGACGCCCGGTAGGAACGCGGCATTGCAGGAAGTTCGCGTGGATGCGCCCGTCCTTCCCGTCGACGAACTTCGGGTAGGTCTCGAGGTACGTCCCGAGCTTCTTCTGGAGCTCGCGGTACTCGAGGAGGAGCTTCGCCGCCGGATGGTCGACCTTCAGGAGCGTCCAGACCTTCGTGTCTGAGAGCTCTATCCCCAGGGAGCGGAAGGCATCCGTGATCTGCTGCGGGCTGTTCAGGTTCAGCCGGGGCCCTAAGCCCTCCAGCGGCAGCATCCCCTCGGGCTCGGGAAACTGCGCGTCGAGCTCTAAGGCCTTCTCGTCCCGGCGCTTACGGACGACCTTCTCGAGCTCCTTCCACCGCGCCACGTCGAGCTTCACCCCGGCGAGCTCCATCTCCGCGATGGAGGCCACGGCGGCGAACTCTATCTTCGAGATGCGAAGAAGCTCATCCTTCTCCAGCCCCTCCGCGAGCTTCTCCCTGAGCGGGAGCAGGACCTTTGCGTCTCGGGCGGCGTACTCGATCTGCCCCTCCGACAACTTCCCCGACCAGTCCTCCCGTCTCGCCGACTTGTCCAGCTCGATCCCGGCTTCGCGCTCGGCCACGGCCTCCAGGGAGAACGACGGGCCCTGGTTCCCGCCGGCCAGAAGCTGGGCGGCGAGCATCGTGTCGAAGATCGGGGAGAGGGAGATCCCGTGCTCGGCCTTCAGAAACGAGTAGTCGAACTTCGCGTTGTGCAGGACTTTGACGGGTCCGCCCTCCAGCACGTCTTTGAGCGGCGAGAGGTCGCCAACCTCGAAGACGTCGATAACGTGGGTCTCGTCGGGGGTTGCGATCTGGAGGAGGCGTATGCGGCCGTCCCTGGGCGAGAGCGCCGTCGTCTCGAGGTCCACGCCCACGAACTCGGCCCCTTGGAGGGCTTCGGCGATGGTGGCGAGGTCTGCGGCGTCGGTGACGAGCTTGTGCTCGGAGAGGCTCTTTTCCATGGGCGGATTCTAGCAGGGCGCGTCGCGGGGCCCCGGCTCCGGCGCAGGCATGGACGGGATTACAGTCTTCGGGGCCGGGTAGGGTATAACCGCTTTATAAGTAGGAATCACTTCAAACAAAAAGGATGCAACGGGCGCCATGGGCAACTCTTTCAAGATCGGCCGGTTCGCCGGGATCGACGTCAAGGTACACTGGACTTTCTTTTTGCTGCTGGCCTTTTTCGGCTACGTCGGCTACACGACCGCCGCCGCGGCCGGGATCGACGTTACCGTGGGGATCGTCGTCACCATCGCGGTCATCCTGACGCTCTTTCTGTGCGTCGTGCTGCACGAGTTCGGACACTCCCTGGTTGCCCAGCGGCTCGGCATCGACGTCAGCGACATAACGCTTCTGCCCATAGGGGGCGTCGCCCGCCTCAAGACCCTGCCGGAGAAGCCGGTCGATGAGATCAAGATAGCGGTGGCAGGGCCGCTGGTGAACGTGGTGCTCGCCCCGATCTTTCTGGGCCTGGCCCTGGCTTTCGGGGTGGACCTTTCGTCGCCCCCGGGGCTCGCGGCGGCGCAGCAGTCCCTTGGCGGCGCGCTCTTCTACCTGGGCATCGTCAACATATTCCTCGTGGTCTTCAACCTGATCCCGGCCTTCCCGCTGGACGGCGGCAGGGTGCTGAGGGGGTTGCTTGCGATCCGTCTCGGACCGGTGCGCGCCACTGACATCTCCGCCGCCATCGGCCAGGCCCTCGCAATAGCCCTCGGGATCATCGGCTTCGCGACCGGTGGCCTCGGCCTGATCCTCATCGCCATCTTCGTCTTCTTCGGCGCCTCGGGCGAGCAGCAGATGGTGCGCCAGCGCGAGATGACGCGCGGCCTCGACGTCTCGGACGTGATGGGCACGAAGCGGCGCACCGAGACCGTCTCCCCCTACAACAACTTCGGCCAGGTCCTCGACGCCGTCATCCACGGCTACCAGGTCGACTTCCCGGTCGTCGACGACGACGGGAGGGTCGTCGGGATGCTGACGCGCGGCGAGATCTTCCCGGCCGTCCACTCCCCGGATAAGTTCCGCGACGTGCGCGATGTGATGCGCACGGACTTCCCGATGATAGCCCCGGACGCCGACCTGTTCACGGAGGGCAACCGCATCCTCCAGGAGAGCGGCATGCGCGCCATCCCCGTCGTCCAGAACGGCGAGCTCGTCGGCATGCTCACCGTCGACGACATCGGCCAGGCGAGCCTCTTGCGCGACCTCCGCAAGCCCCAGTACTAGGATGGGAGCACACCGCGTGCGCGTAGTCTCTCTCCTCCCGAGCGCGACGGAACTTATGGCCTTCGTGGGCGCCCGGGGCTCGCTCGTCGGCGTCTCGCACGAGTGCGACCACCCCGCCGGCGTCGACGCGCTCCCGAAGCTGACCCGTCCCCCGCTGGACCACCACTCCATGACGAGCGCCGAGATCGACGCCGCCATCGGCCGCCACCTCTCCGAGACCGGGAGCCTCTACGATCTCGACACCCGGCTCCTGGAGGGGCTGAAGCCCGACCTTATCCTCACCCAGGGCCTCTGCGACGTCTGCGCCGTCTCCCTGAACGTCGTACAGGAGGCCGCGGCGAACCTGTCGATGCGCCCCCGCGTACTCTCCATGAACCCTACGACGCTGGGCGAGGTTCTGGACTGCGCGATCGAGGTCGGCGACGCCGTCGGTAGGGGCGACAGAGCCCGCGAGGGGGTCTCGGCCCTGAGGCGCAGGCTCGCCCGCGTGGAGGGGGCCGTAGAGGGGCTCCCCCGGCCGCGCGTCGGCGCCATCGAGTGGCTCGACCCGCCGTTCTCCGCCGGCCACTGGGTCCCCGAGATGGTGCGCCTCGCCGGGGGCGAGGAGATCTTCGCCGCGGAAGGCGAGCCCTCCGCGCGCCTCCACTGGGAGGAGGTCTTCGCCGCCGATCCGGAGGTCCTCGTCCTCATGCCCTGCGGCTTCGACGCCGCTCGCGCCCTCCGCGAGGCCCGTGCTCTGCCCGGGCTTGAGGGCTGGAACGACCTGCCGGCGGTGCGGGCCGGGCGCGTGTGGGCCGTCGACGCCAACTCGTTTTTTAGCCGCCCGGCGCCCCGGCTCGTGGAGGGCGTGGAGATTCTGGCCCGCCTCCTCCACCCGGGAGCGTTCCCCGATGCCCCGGCGTCTGAGGAGGCCGCACGCTTCGTAGCACCGGCGGTCCGGTAGCGGCTCCGGGCCGCTTCCGCTACCCTGCCTCCATGAAGGCGATCCTGGAAGAGATAGAGAAGGTCGTCTCCCGGTTGGGAAACCACCCCGTCTGGGGCTACGCCCACTGCCTCAGGGTTTCGGTCCTCGCCGAGACCCTCGCCCGCGAGGAGGGGCTTCGATACGACGCCGAGGCCCTCCGTCTCGCCTCCCTGCTGCACGACATCGGGTTGTATAAGGCCTACTCCATGAGAGACGGGGCGGACCACGTCCGGCGCTCCGTAGCGGTTGCGACGGGGATGCTTCGCGACGGCGACTACCCCCCCGACGCCTCCGGGGTCGTCCTCGACGCCATAAAGCACCACCCGCCCGGCGTCCCGCCCGGTCACCACGTCGAATCCGACCTCCTCAAGGACGCCGTCGCCCTCGACTACCTGGGCTCCATCGGCCTCTCCCGCGTCTTCGCGATGGTGGGCACGGAAGACGACGTCCCCGACCTGCCCGCCGCCTTCCGGCACGCCCGGAGCTTGCGCCGCAGCATCCCCGACCTTCTCCGGCTTGGCGCCTCCCGCGAGCTCGCCCGCGAGCGCGTCGTCGAGATGGACGACTTCTTCACGAACCTCGAACGCGACACCCGCAACCTGAAGCTCTTGTAGCCCTCAGCCCTGCCCCGGTACGTTCCAGACGCGCAGGCCGGGGACGAGGAGGCCGAGCTGCTCGAGATGAGCCCGGAGATCCCGTGGTGACCACGAACCGGGTGGCGTACGACACGGACGGGAGGCCGATCGAGTACGGCGCGCACCGTTACCCGGCGGGGTCCTATTCGCTGGAGATGACGCTGACACAACTCTGATCCGGCACCCCTCGCCGGGGGTAGAGGCCCGGCGCGACGTTGGGGAATGTTGCTAGTATTGCACTAATTTCGTTTCGTGGGGACCTGATGGAGAGGGAAGGGAGATATGAAAGGAGGAAGAATGGTGG
>JADDPR010000170.1:0-2665 GCA_016781775.1 Rubrobacter sp.
TTTCGTCCTGGCCGGAAGGGAGAGAGACATGGCGGAAGGATCGAGGGGCATTAAGGAGGTCGAGAGTTGGCTGTCGCCGTCGCAGGCGGGGGCGCTGCTAGGGACCTCGGGGCAGTGGGTAACGCAGCTCGCCCGTAGCGGCAAGCTGGACGCTGTGAGGACCTCGTTGGGTTGGCTGCTGAATCCGGCTGACGTGGAGCGCCTGGCGAACGAGCGGTTGGAGAAGGCGGAGAAGAAGATCTCCGCCATGAAGTCTGCCCGATCCCCGGGGGTTGCTCGGCCTCTTACCCGGAGGGCCGGACGCGAGAGGGCCAACGTTGGGGGTAGCGTGGGTGGCTAAGTCTAAAGGATCCGGGGGCAAGAAGTCCGGCAAGGGCTCGGGAAAGTACCGCTCCGCGATCAGTGGGCGTTACGTGTCGGCAAAGCATGGTAAGAGCTCCCCGAGGACCACTGTCAAGGAGAGCCCTAGCGCTCGGGCGCGCAGCATCAAGGGCAGGTTGAGGGAGCAGGGGAGGCACTTCGACGACAGCACCGAGATCATCCGCCGCGACCGAGAGTCTGGGTGAGCGACCCGGGCGACCCTACTTACCTCGTGGTGGACACGAACGTAGCCGTCAAGTGGTATCTGACCGAGGACCTGGAAGACGAGGCGTTGAAGGTGCTGGAGGCAGGGGAGCGTGGGGACGTGACGCTCCTGGCCCCGGACACGATCGAGCCCGAATTCTGGAACGCGCTGTGGCAACGCCATATGAAGGCCAAGCTGTCCTTGGAAGAGGTCCGGGAATATTGGGATGCTTTCGAGGAATCTCCCCTCCTCATGGGCGAGGTGCTGCCGCTGATGCCGCTCGCCAGCGAAATTGCGGCCCACAGCGGGTGCATCATCTACGATGCCCTTTTCGTGGCGCTCGCCGAATCCGAAGATACGGTGGTGGTGACCGCGGACGAAAAGCTCTTGAGAGCTCTGGAGGGAACCCCGTATGCCAAGCGCGGGGTGCATCTCAAAGACGTAACGAACGCCCTCCCAACTCGGGGCGGCGAGGGCTAGAGGCAGGAAGGGGGCCGCAAGCCGACGATGGACGAGAACAAAATCGTGGTGGCCTCGCGTCTGCTGCGCGATAGGGAGGTGTCCATAGCCGAGGTATGCGGAGCGTTTGGGGTTTTGCGGTCCGCGCTTTATCGTTACCCGAACCCGGACGGTCAGAGGAGGAACGGTAGCGGTACTAGCTCGGAAGAATTAGGGTAGCGCGTGAGCTCGGAGGAGCGCGCCACGAAGGAGATCGACCGCCGCCGCGAGGGCGAAGGGCCGGGTCGCGCGCCCGTACGCAACCACGCCGCCTTTATCTGGTCCATCGCCGACCTGCTGCGGGGCGACTACAAACGGTCCGAGTACGGGAAGGTGGTCCTGCCCCTAACCGTGCTGCGCCGGCTCGATGGGGTCCTCGCCCCGACCAAAGAGCAGGTCCTGCAGAGGCACGAGCAGCTTCGGGGAAAGCTAACCAACGTCGGCCCGGTCATGAAGCGAATCACCGGCGTCCAGTTCTGGAACGCCTCGGAGCTGGACCTGCACAGGGTGCTCGACGACCCGCCCAACGTCGCCGACCAGTTGCGCCGGTACGTCGCCGGGTTCTCGGAGGAGGTGCGGGATATCTTCGAGAAATTCGACCTGGACGCCCAGATCTCCCGCCTCGACGCGGCGAACCTCCTGTACCTGGTTCTCGGGAAGTTCGTGGACATAGACCTCGGGCCGGAGAACGTCTCCAACACCGAGATGGGCTACGTCTACGAGGAGCTAGTCCGCCGCTTCTCCGAGCTCTCCAACGAGACCGCCGGCGAGCACTTCACGCCGCGCGAGGTGGTCGAGCTGATGGTGGACCTCCTCTTCATCGAGGACGACGACCTGCTCCGCAAGCCCGGCACGGTGAAGACCATGCTCGACCCGGCGTGCGGCACCGGCGGGATGCTCTCGGTCTCCGAGCAGTACCTGCGCGAGCGCAACCCTCACGCCCGCCTGGAGGTCTACGGGCAGGAGCTTAACGCCGAGACCTACGCGGTGTGCCGCTCGGACATGCTGCTCAAGGACCCCAAGCACGCGGCGCACATCGTCCACGGCAACTCGTTCTCCCAGGACGGGCACGCGGGCCGGGGCTTCGACTACCTGATCGCCAACCCGCCGTTCGGCGTTGAGTGGAAGAAGGTGCGCGACGCCGTCGAGGGCGAGCACAAGAGGCTCGGGGTCGCCGGGAGGTTCGGGGCGGGCCTCCCGCGCATCAACGACGGCAGCTTCCTCTTTTTGCAGCACATGATCGCGAAGATGAAGCCCGTCGAGGAGGGCGGTTCGCGCGTCGCCATCGTGTTCAACGGCTCGCCGCTCTTCACCGGGGCGGCCGGCTCCGGGGAGTCGGAGATACGGCGCTGGATCGTCGAGAACGACTGGTTGGAGGCCGTGGTCGCCCTCCCCGACCAGCTCTTCTACAACACCGGCATCTCCACGTACTTCTGGATCGTCACCAACCGCAAGAGCCCCGAGCGCCGGGGCCTCGTGCAGCTCGTGGACGCGCGCGGCTCGTGGGAGAAGATGCGCAAGTCCCTCGGCGAGAAGCGCAAGCGCATAAGCGACGAGCAGATGGCCGGGATCGTGCGCCTCTACGGCGCCTTCTCCGAGGGC
>JADDPR010000170.1:2780-3791 GCA_016781775.1 Rubrobacter sp.
ACCGCAAGCTCGCGAAGATGGACGACGAAGGGCGCGACGGGCTCCTCTCCGGCCTCGCCGACCACGCCGGCCTCTCGGGCACCGACCGCGAGGCGTTGGCCGTCAAGCTCGCCCCGGTGTTTGCGCGGTTTGGCCTGACCCGCGCTCAGGAGAGCGCCGTCTGGGAGGCGCTCGCCGTCCGCGACCCCGAAGCCCCGATCATTACCGACCGTAAGGGCGAGCCCCTACCCGACCCCGACCTGCGCGACCACGAGAACGTCCCGCTCCCCGAAGGGCCGGTCGCCTACGAGACCGACCCGACCGCCCGCCTGCAGACGCCCGAGTACCGCGCCGCGATCCGGGACCACATGGAGAGGGAGGTTTTGCCCTACGTCCCCGACGCCTGGGTGGACTACGATAAGACGAAGATCGGGTACGAGATCCCGCTGACCAGGCACTTCTACGTCTACAAGCCCCCGCGCCCGCTGGAGGAGATAGACGCCGAGATCAAGGCCCTGGAGAAGGAGATCCAGGAACTGCTCGCCGAGGTGACAGAGTGACGTTTCGGTAAACCTCCCTTAAGAGGGTGACGCGGCTCGCTGCAGGTGGAACCCCCTCCGTCGACGAGCCACGATTCTGGTCGGACGACTCGGGGACTCCTTGGGTAGCTATCGGCGACATGACGTGGCAGCCTTCGGTGCGAGAAACCGAACGCCGAGTGACCGAGGAAGGCATTGCATCGAAGCGTTTGCCGGTCGGGCGGAAAGGCACAGTCTTGTTTGCTATGTACGCAAGCGTGGGGACTGTGTCTGTTCTCGATACTGATGCCTCGTGGAACCAGGCCATCTTAGGTATGGAGCCGATACCTTCTTTAGCAGAACGCCGGTTTCTCGTGTACTGGCTGTTGTCTCTGCGACCGCGACTGCAACAGTATTTCAGGAGTAACACGCAAGATAACCTCAACGCGGAGCAGGTGGGTAATCTACCGTACCCAGTCATGTCGGAGGAACGGCAACGAGTCATCGCCGACTT